>NZ_JAFCTX010000051.1:0-24882 GCF_049896245.1 Cypionkella sp. TWP1-2-1b2
CGTACCAAGCCCTCTGGACCGCCGTCGGTGCAGTCTGCGATCTATTCCATAGCCAGGAATGCAGAAACTACTTCAAAGCCGCAGGATATGGTCCCGATTGAAGGTGACTTGCTCTAACGGAACAAGATCATCATATTGAAATACAAAAATAAAAAAAGGTCCCGAGTTGGGACCACAGCCTAAACCCCGATCAACCGCGACCGCGCTTTCAAAGCACCCAGCCAAGCCAGCCCATGCACCGTCGCACGGCTGGGCCGATATTCCGCCGCAACCCAGCCCGAATACCCGCTTTCATCCAAGGCTGAACACAGCCCCGTCAGATCAAACCCGCCGCCCCCCGGTTCATTCCGGCTTGGAAACCCCGCGATCTGAACATGGTTGACCCGCGCGCCATGCTTGGCCCAAACCGCCGCCGCATCACCATGTATCCGCGCCGCGTGCCACAGATCAAACTGGATGCCGACCTGATCCAACCCCAGATCATCGACAATCCGCCCCGCCTGATCGAAATCATTCAGGAAATACCCCGGCATATCATCCGGGTTCAACGGCTCCAGCGTGATCACCAAATCCGGTGCCTGCCCGGCAGCCCACAGCAAATTCTCAGTATAAACCTGCTCCGCCTGCGGCCCCTTCGCCACCCCGGCCATCACATGCACCCGAGCCGCCCCCAACCGAGACGCCAGTTCCGCCGCCCGCAAGAACCCCTCGCGGAAGCGCGTCTCCTCACCCGGCACGGCGGCAAAACCACGATCCCCCGCCGCCCAATCCCCCGGCGGCGTGTTGATCATCGCCAGCGGCAGGCCAGCCAAAGCCGCCTCCCATTCCTTCGCCGAATAATCATAGGGGAACAGAATTTCCGCGCCATCAAACCCCGCCTGCGCGGCCAAGCCGGGGCGGTCGAGGGGGGAAACCTCGGTAAATAACATCGTCAGGTTTGCGGCAAATAAAGGCATCAGCGCAGGTCTAGCGAAGGAATCACCGGAAAGAAACAGCCATCTGACCAAAGCCCGAACCAGTCTTCCCCCTGATGCTCGGCATGCACCCCCAATTCCATCAACCGACAGAACGATTTGCGATCAATCAGCGCCTCCAACCCCGCCCGGATATGCACATAAGGCGAAGGCTCCCCACCCTGACCCATCACAACCCGGATCGGATTTTCCGCGCCAGCCACCACCTCATCCTCGGTCTTGGTGAAGAACCGCAAAAGCTGCGCCTCCCCAGACCCCTCCACCTCAAAATCCACCGCCAGCATCGGCGCGTCATCCACCCGGATCCGCACTTTCTCGACCGGAGTGACCAGAAAATACTCATCCCCCTCCCGTTGCAGAATCGAGGAAAACAGCTTCACCATCGGCATCCGCCCTATGGGTGAGCCTTCGTGAAACCAAGTCCCATCCCGTGCGATCCGCATATCAATGTCGCCACAAAACGGCGGATGCCACAGATGCACCGGCGGCGGGCCCTTTTTTGCGGCAGCCTGCACCGCTGCCAGCCCCTCGGCCAGCGGTTTCACGATCATTTGTGCATCTTCGCTTTTTGCCATTTGTACCCGGCGCCTAGATTGGATCATATGGCAGCATATAACCTGTTCCGGAGAATTGTCATGGCCGATCCCACCCAGCTGATAGCCGAGATCGAAACCTTGGGCGCGCGTCTGGCGCAGGCCAAGGCCTCGATCAATCAGCGCTTTATCGGGCAGGATCGCGTTGTCGATCAGGTTTTGGCCGCGATGCTGTGCGGTGGTCACGCGCTGCTGGTCGGTTTGCCGGGGCTGGGCAAGACGCTTTTGGTCGATACCCTGAGCACGGTGATGGGCCTGAAAGGCAATCGCATCCAGTTCACGCCCGATCTGATGCCCGCCGATATTCTGGGGTCCGAAGTCTTGGAAACCGCCGCCGATGGCTCCCGCGCCTTTCGTTTCATCGAAGGTCCGGTGTTTTGCCAGCTGCTGATGGCCGATGAAATCAACCGCGCCAGCCCCCGCACCCAGTCGGCCCTGCTGCAAGCCATGCAGGAAAAGGAAGTCACCATCGCGGGCCAGCACCGCGCCTTGGGCCGCCCGTTTCACGTTCTGGCGACGCAAAACCCGATTGAGCAGGAAGGCACCTACCCGCTGCCCGAGGCACAGTTGGACCGTTTCCTTCTGCAAGTGAACGTCGATTACCCCACCCGCGCGCATGAGCGTGATATCCTGCTTGCCACCACCGGGGCCACCGAATCGCAAGCGCATCAAGTGTTTAGCGCCGATGAACTGCTTGCCGCCCAAACTATCCTGCGCCGGATGCCTGTGGGCGATCAGGTGGTCGAAGCCATCCTTGATCTCGTCCGCGCCTGCCGTCCGGGCGAAGCCGAGGGCCGCGATCTCGCAGGCAGCCTATCGTGGGGCCCCGGCCCCCGCGCCGCCCAAGCCCTGATGCTGACCGTCCGCGCCCGCGCTTTGCTCGATGGCCGCTTGGTGCCCTCCATCGCCGACGTGGCCGCGATGGCAAAACCCGTGCTGGAACACCGCATGGCTTTGTCCTTCGCCGCCCGCGCGCGCGGCGAAACCCTGTCCGGCCTGATCGACCGCACCATAACCCGCGCCCTGCGCACCGAGGCCGCTGCGTGATGCTATCCGCCGATCTGCGCGCGCGGGCCGAAACGCTCGGCCAATCGCTGCCAGCCCTGTTGGCAGAGGCAGAACACTTGGCCGCAACCCTGATGCTGGGCGAACATGGCCGCCGCCGCGCAGGTCAGGGTGATGAATTCTGGCAATACCGCCCCGCGCATCAGGGCGACGCCGCGCGCTCGATTGATTGGCGGCGTTCAGCCAAATCAGACGCGCATTTCGTCCGCGAACGCGAATGGCAAGCCGCGCAATCGGTCACACTTTGGGTCGATGCGGCGCGTTCCATGGCGTTTTCGGGCGATAAAGACCGAGCGCCGAAACTCGACCGCGCCCGCCTGCTGGCACTCGCGCTTTCCGTCCTGCTGCTGCGGGGCGGCGAACGCGTTGGCCTGTCTGGCACCACCCCCAAACCGGGCCGCGCGCAGATCATGTCCCTGCTTGAAGGCCTGTCCTCGGATAACCCTGACGACTACGGCACCCCCGAAATCTCCGGTATGGTCAGCCATGGCCGCGCGGTGTTTCTCTCCGATTTCCTCGGCAACCTCGACCCATTGGAAACCGCCCTCACCCTCGCCGCAGATCGTGGTGTGCGCGGTATTCTGTTGCAAGTGCTTGATCCGGCGGAAGAAGATTTCCCCTACCAAGGCCGCACCGTGTTCGAATCCATGCAAGGCTCCTTGCGCCACGAAACCCAATCCGCAGGCGATCTGCGCAGCCGCTACCTCGACCGCCTTGCCGAGCGTAAAGCCCGCCTGACCAGCCTCGCCCGCGCAATGGGCTGGCATTACCACTGCCACCACACCGGACAATCGGCGCAAACCGCCCTGCTTTGGGCCTACACCGCGCTGGAAGGTGGCCGATGAACATGCTCGCCTTCACCACCCCGTGGCTGCTTTGGGGTCTGATCGCGCTGCCGATCCTATGGCTTCTCCTCCGTGCCATCCCGCCCGCCCCGATCCGCCGCCGCTTCCCCGCCGTGGCGCTGCTGCTGGGCCTGACGGATGAGGAACGCCAAGCCGACAAAACCCCATGGTGGCTGCTGCTTTTGCGCGCTTTGGCCGTCGCCGCCGCCATCATCGGCTTTGCGGGCCCGATCCTGAACCCCGAAAACCGCGCGCCCGGCTCTGGCCCCCTGCTAATCGTGCTGGATGGCGGCTGGGCCGATGCCAGCGACTGGCCACGCCGGATGGATAAAGCCAACACCCTGCTGGCCGAGGCTGGCCGCGCAGGCCGCACCACCGCCGTGATCCGGCTGACCGACCTGCCGCAACCTGTCGAGTTTCAAAACGCCGACGCTTGGGCGGGCCGTTTGGCCGCGATGGAGCCGCAACCCTTCGCCCCGCAAGGCTATGAAGACTGGGCGAAGATCCTGCCCACCGACAGTTTCGACAGCTACTGGCTCTCCGATGGCCTAGACCATCCGGGCCGCGATGCCCTGCTGAAAACGCTGCAATCCAAAGGCAACCTCACCGCCTTCCTCTCCCCCCGCCCGGTCTTCGCCCTGCGCCCCGCCGCGTTTGAGGATGGCAAAATCAGCCTCACCGCCGCCCGCCTGCCCGGCGATCCCGCCGATCTGGACGTAATCGCGCGCGGCCCCGACCCGTCCGGCATCGACCGCGAACTTGCCCGCGCGCCACTGCATTTCGACGCGGGCGCGCCCGAGGCCAAAGCCACGCTCGACCTGCCGCCAGAACTGCGCAACCGCGTCAACCGCTTTGAACTCTTGGGCCAGCGTAGCGCAGGGGCCGTCAGCCTGACCGATGACAGCCTGAAACGCCGCAAGATCGCGGTGATCGGCGGCACGTCTGACCGCGAGGGGCTGCCCCTGCTGCAACCCACTTACTACCTGCGCCAAGCCCTCACCCCCGTCGCCGATCTGGTCGAAGGCGGGCTGTCCGACATAATCCCCGCCAACCCCGATGTGATCATCCTCGCCGATGTCGCCAAACTGACCCCGGTGGAATCGGATAGCCTGCTGGAATGGCTCAACAAAGGCGGCCTCTTGTTGCGCTTCGCGGGCCCGCGTCTGGCCGCCTCTGAACTGTCGCGCGCCGAAGAAGACCAGCTGATGCCCGTCCGCCTGCGCGTAGGTGGGCGATCAGTCGGCGGTGCGATGAGCTGGGGAGAGCCGAAAACCCTCGCCCCCTTCCCCGAAAACTCGCCCTTCCACGGCCTTGCCATCCCCGATGATGTCACCGTCAGCCAGCAAGTCCTCGCCCAGCCCGACCCCGACCTTTCCACCCGCACCATCGCCGCGCTGACCGATGGCACGCCGCTTGTGACCCGCAAAGAAATCGGCGCGGGGCAGGTGGTGCTGGTGCATGTCACAGCCAACGCGGAATGGTCCAGCCTGCCCTTGTCTGGCCTGTTCGTGCAAATGCTCGAACGCCTCGCGGTGTCCACCAAACCCGCGCAACCCGATGCACAAGATCTCGCGGGCCTGACATGGGTGCCGCAAAAGATCATGGACGGCTACGGGGTGGAGCGTGACGCAGGCGAAATCGCAGGCGTTCCCGGCGAAACCTTGGGCAAAGCCATGACCACCGGCCCCGACCCAAACCTGCCCGCCGGGCTATACGCCAGCACAGATCGCAAAGTGGCGCTGAACGTGATCTCTGCCAAAACCGAGATCACCGCCGCCACTTGGCCCGCAGGCACGGCAATCGAGGGCATAGAAACCGTGAAAGCCCAAGCGCTGAAAGGCATCCTGTTGACCGCCGCCACGATCATGCTGGCGCTGGATGTGCTGGCAGCCCTTTGGGTATCAGGCCGTATCGGTGGCCTCGCCCGCACCGCCGCCATCGCCTTGGCACTGATGCTTCCCCACGACGCCCGCGCGCAAACCCCCGACGATATCAAGGCGATAGAAGCCACCCGCGGCGTGGTCCTCGCCTATGTCCAGACCGGCGATGCGACGATGGATCAAATCTCAGAAGCCGGTATGCGCGGCCTCAGCGATCAGCTTTGGCTGCGCACGGCGGTGGAGCCTGAAGCCCCGATGGGCATTGACCTAGAGAAAGACGAACTCGCCTTCTACCCTTTCCTCTACTGGCCGATCACCCCCAATCAACCGATCCCCTCCACCGCCGCCTATGCCAAGCTGAACCGCTTCCTGCGCACCGGCGGCATGATCCTGTTTGACACCCGCGACGGCGATATTGCGGGCTATTCAGGCGACAGCACCCCCGAAGGCCAGACCCTGCAACTGATCGCCGCTGGCCTTGATATTCCGCCGTTGGAGCCGATGCCGAAAGATCACGTCCTGACCCGCAGCTTCTATCTGCTGCAAGACTTCCCCGGTCGCTATGCAGGCGGTGCCGTCTGGGTCGAAGCCTCTGACCCCACCGCCGAGCAAACCGAAGGTATGCCGTTCCGCAACCTGAACGATGGCGTGACGCCAGTGATCATCGGCAGCGCCGATTGGGCATCCGCTTGGGCCACCGACCCCGACGGCGTGCCGATGTTCCCGGTGGGCCGTGGCTATGCCGGCGAGGATCAGCGTGAGATTTCCTACCGCTTCGGCATCAACGTCATCATGCATGTGCTGACCGGAAATTATAAATCGGATCAGGTGCATGTGCCTGCCCTGCTGGAAAGGTTGGGCGAATGAGCCGGACTGTGATCTTCGACCCCCTCATAGCCCTACCCATCATCTGGGCCTTGGCAATCATCGCGGGCCTGCTGGTGGTCTTTGCCCTGTGGAAAGGCCTGCGCGGCTGGCTGCCGCGCGGGCTTGCCTTCGTGGCCCTCGGCATCGCCTTGGCAAACCCATCGCTGCAAGAAGAAAACCGCAAGCCCCTGTCGGACATCGTTTTACTGCTGGTCGATGAAAGCTCCAGCCAAAGCCTGTCAGACCGCAAAGCCCAATCCGAGGCCGCCACAGCCAAGATCACCGCCGAAGTCGCGGCACTGGATAACACCGAACTGCGCCTGATCCGCTTTGGCGATGGCCCGGATGATGCAGGCACTTTGGCGATGACAGCACTGTCGCAAGCCATGGCCGAGGAACCCCGCGCCCGCATTGCAGGCACCATCCTGATCACCGATGGCCAAGTGCATGACCTCAACCTCGCCCCCAACCTACCCGCCCCCCTGCAAGTGCTGCTGACGGGCAAAAAACAAGACTGGGATCGCCACCTGATCATCGAAGACGCCCCGGCCTTCGCGATCTTGGGCGAGGAATTCAAGCTGAAGCTGAAAGTCGAAGACAAAGGCGCCGTGCCATCCTCGGCGGGCCTGACGGTCGCGCTAACCATCGGCGTCGATTCTGACGCCCCAATGACCTTCGACATCCCGGTAAATGAAGACATGGAACTGCCCGTCCGCCTGCCTCACGCAGGCATGAACGTGCTGCAATTCTCGGTCGCTCCGGTGAACGGCGAACTCACCGACCGCAACAATACCGCCGTCGTCCAAGTCAACGGCGTGCGTGACCGTCTGCGGGTGCTGCTGGTGTCTGGCGAGCCGCATGCAGGCGAGCGTGTCTGGCGCAACTTGCTGAAATCCGACCCGAGCGTGGATCTGGTGCATTTCACCATCCTGCGCCCGCCCGAAAAGCAAGACGGTGTGCCCGTCGAAGAACTCTCGCTGATCGCCTTCCCCACCCGCGAGTTGTTCGTCGAAAAGATCAAGGATTTCGACCTGATCATCTTTGACCGCTACCGGATGCGCGGCATCCTGCCGATGGAATACATTGATAACGTTGTGCAATATGTCAAAAACGGCGGCACCGTGCTGGTCGCCGCTGGCCCAGAATTTGGCGCGGTGGATAGCCTGTGGCGCTCGCCTTTGGCCGAAATTCTCCCGGTCGAACCCACCAGCCAGGTCATCGAAGAAGGCTTCAAGCCCAAACTGACCGATCTTGGCCGCCGCCATCCCGTGACCGAGGGGCTGGAGGCTTTGTTCCCGAAAGGCTGGGGCCGCTGGTTTCGCTTGATAGACGTGAACCTGCTGCGCGGCCAAGTGCTGATGTCCGGCCCGCAAGACAAACCCCTGCTGGTGCTGGACCGCGTTGAAAAAGGCCGCATCGCCGTGCTGGCATCCGATCAGGCATGGCTTTGGGGCCGTGGCTATGAAGGTGGCGGGCCGCAGTTGGAACTTTTGCGCCGTCTCGCGCACTGGATGCTGAAAGAGCCGGAGCTAGAGGAAGAATCCCTCACTGCCACCAACAAAGCCGACGTGCTGACCATCACCCGCCGCACCGTGTCGGATAAACCGCCGGGCGATCTGACCATCACCGGGCCGGATGGCAAAACTCAAACCCTGACCCTGCCGCCAGATGGCCCCGGCAAATATAGCCTCGACTGGAAGGCCCCCGCCTTGGGCCTCTATCGCCTGCAACAAGGCGATCTGATCCGCGCGGTCGCGGTTGGCCCCTCCGCCCCGAAAGAGTTTGTCGAAACCCTCGCCAGCCCCGACATCCTCGCCCCTCTCGTCGCCACCATGCAGGGCGGCATCGTCCCAATCGAGGCTGGCCTGCCCGGCATCCGCACAGTGCGCGAAGGCCGCCCCGCCGCAGGTCGCGGCTGGGTCGGCATCACCCCACGCGGCGCATTCGTCACCGAAGACCTGCGCATCAGCCCCTTGGTCCCCGGTTGGCTGATGTTGATCCTCGCGGCAGGTCTGGCGGTGGCCGCTTGGCTGGTAGAAGGCCGCTTCAAGCGGCGTCCAGCATAACTTTGCGCGAGTCCGACGCGAACTCACGCCGGATCAGCATCGCCGAAGTCAGCAAGGTCGTGGCTATTAGCACATAAGGCCCCAGCAGCCAGCCCAAACTGCCCAGTGCGAAATAGATTGAGTGCAGGCCGCGGTTAAAACTTTTCGCCGCCGTGATGTTCAACTCAGCCGCCTGCTGCGCCCGATGTGACGCTGCTGGATCACTGGGATCATTCGGCACCGCCGCCATCATGATCGCACAATAGCCAAAAAGCCGGTTTGACCAGATAAACTTCAGCACGGCATTGGCCAGGAAAATGATCACCAGCAGCACCCGCAGTTGCAATCCGGTGGCATCGGCGGGCAGGGTCAGATCTTCAGCCAACCCGACAATCGCCGCCGGATTGCCGATCAGCGCGATGCCGCCGCCAATCGCGATCAGCGAGGCGCTGGCAAAAAAAGCCGTGCCCTGCCGCAGGCTGTCAATCATCGAGGCGTCAAAAATTCGTGGCTGCCGCGTCAAAAATTGTCGCATCCATTCGCGCCGATATTCTTTCATCAGCACAGTAACCGAAGGGCGGCTGGCAGGCGGATGCTCGATCAACCAGCCGATCCCTGCCCACGCACTTAAAGCCAGCGCTACAGAAAGCGCATCTATGATGTTGAACGGGCCGATGCTGATCATGCTTTGCATTCGCCAAACCTATGCTTTCATGGCAAATCTGGGAAGGGCCAACAGTATCTTGCCATTTCAAAAAATTGGTTATATTTTCTGACCACACAAGGAGTCCGCCATGGATATGCCGATCCCCAACGCCGCAATCGTGGCGCGCAAATCCTCCATCGTCGCCCGCTTGCTGCGCATATTGCCCGCCGATGCGGTGATCAGCGATCCGGCGGAAACCCGCGCTTACGAGTGTGACGCGCTGACCGCCTACCGCTGCGCGCCCATGGTCGTTGTGCTGCCCCGCACCACTGCCGAAGTCGCCGCCATCTTAAAAATTTGCCATGAAGAACAAGTGCCTGTCGTCCCGCGCGGCTCTGGCACCAGCCTTGCGGGTGGTGCTTTACCGACCGCCGATTGCGTGATCCTTGGCGTGGCGCGGATGAACGCCGTGCTGGAAACCGACTACGACAACCGTTTCATCCGGGTGCAATCGGGCCGCACCAACCTCTCCGTCACCGGGGCCATAGAATCTGATGGCTGGTTCTACGCCCCCGACCCCTCCAGCCAACTCGCCTGCGCCATCGCGGGCAATATCGCGATGAATTCGGGTGGCGCGCATTGCCTGAAATACGGCGTCACCACCAACAACCTGCTCGGCGTGACCTTGGTGCAGATGGATGGCACCGTGGTCGAAATCGGCGGACCGTGGCTGGACGCGGGCGGCATCGACCTGCTGGGCGTGATCTGTGGCGCGGAAGGTCAGCTTGGCGTCGTCACCGAAGCCACCCTGCGCATCCTGCCTAAACCCGAAGGCGCGCGCCCCGTTTTGGTCGGCTTCAACAGCAACGAAGTCGCAGGCAGCTGCGTGTCCGATATCATCAAAGCTGGCATCCTGCCCGTCGCCATCGAATTCATGGATCGCCCCTGCATCCGCGCCACCGAAGCCTTCGCCAAAGCCGGCTACCCTGATTGCGAGGCTTTGCTGATCATCGAAGTCGAAGGCTCCCCGCCCGAGATCGCCGAACAACTGACCCGCATTAAAGCGATTGCCATGGCACATAACCCAGTCGAATTCCGCGAAGCCGCCGATGAAGACCAAGTCAAACGCATCTGGTTGGGCCGAAAATCCGCCTTTGGCGCGATGGGGCAGATCAATGATTACATGTGCTTGGATGGCACGATTCCGGTATCCTCTCTGCCCTATGTCCTGCGCCGCATCGGCGAGATGAGTGCTGCTTACGGCCTGGACGTTGGCAATGTCTTCCACGCCGGTGACGGCAATATGCACCCCTTGATCCTATATGACGCCAACAAACCCGGCGATCTGGCTTTGTGCGAGGCCTTTGGTGCCGACATTCTGAAGCTGTGTGTCGAGGTCGGCGGCTGTCTGACAGGAGAGCATGGCGTCGGCATTGAAAAGCGCGATCTGATGGCGGTGCAGTTCAATCCGGTGGACCTTGAGGCGCAGCTAAGGGTCAAGGATGTGTTCGATCCGGGCTGGCTGTTAAACCCGGCGAAGGTGTTTCCGCTGGATGTAACTGCAGGGCGGCGTGCGGGGTGACAGCCCCGGGGGCTCGCCCCCGGACCCCGAGGATACTTGAGCAGAGAGGATGACCATGCGGCCTGCTTCAGAAGCTGATCTGAGCGATATGATCCAAAGTGCGCAGGCATTGCATATCCAAGGCGGCGGCACGCGTGGCGTTGGCTGCGTGGTGGGCGAGGCGTTGGATACCAGTGGATTGAACGGCGTTGAACTCTATGAACCCGGTGCTTTGACTTTGGTGGCGCGGGCGGGAACTCCGCTGGCCGAGATTGATGCACTGCTCGCCTCTGAACGGCAACGCTTGGCCTTTGAAGTGCCCGACATGCGCGCACTTTTGGGCCGTGAGGGCATATCGGCCATCGGCGGCGTGGTGGCCACAAATGCCTCTGGCCCGCGCCGGGTGCAGGTCGGGGCCTGCCGCGATGCCTTGCTGGGGGTGCGGTTTGTCGATGGCCGGGGCGATGTGATCAAGAATGGCGGGCGGGTGATGAAGAACGTCACCGGCTATGATCTGGTCAAGCTGATGGCTGGCTCACATGGCGCTTTAGGGGTGTTGAGCGAGGTCAGTTTCAAGGTGCAGGCGGTGCCAGAGGCTGAAATCACGCTGGTCGCAGAACGGGATTTGCCACAGGGTTTGGCCGATTTGCGCGCCGCACTTGGCTCGCCCTATGACATTTCGGGGGCGGCTTGGGCGCAAGGCCGCGCGATGATCCGGCTGGAGGGCATGGCAGGGTCCGTTGCCTATCGCGCGGGTAAGCTGCAAGAACGACTGGGTTTTGAGCAGGCCAAGGCAGACTGGGCAGCGATCCGCGATGTGACGGCTTTCGCCGCAAGGCCGGGCGCGGTTTGGAAAATATCCCTCAAGCCCACCGAAGCCCCAGCCCTGATCGAACGCCTTGGCTTAGAAGCAATCTGCGATTGGGGCGGCGGGCTGGTCTGGCTGCTTGACCCCTCCGGCACCGCCAATGTGCGCGGCGCAATCGGCGCTTTCGGTCACGCCACCCTGATCCGCCCCATCCCCGGAATGACCCAAGCAACCTTCCCACCCGAAGCCCCCGTTGTGGCAGCCCTCACCGCTGGACTGCGGGCAAAATTCGATCCACGCAGCGTTTTTAATCCGGGGATGATGGGCTGATGCAAACACGTTTCACCGACCTTCAACTGCAAGACCCCAAACTGGCCGAAGCCAACAAGATCCTGCGATCCTGCGTGCATTGCGGGTTTTGCACCGCAACCTGCCCGACCTATCAAGTGCTTGGCGACGAGTTAGACAGCCCGCGCGGTCGGATTTATCTGATCAAGGAAATGCTGGAAACCGGCCGCCCCGCCGATGCGCGCACCGTCAAACATCTGGATCGCTGCCTGTCGTGCCTCGCCTGCACCACCACCTGCCCCTCGGGCGTCGATTACATGCATCTGATTGACCAAGCCCGCGCTTATGTCGAGAAAACCTACAAACGCCCGCTGTCAGATCGTGCCCTGCGCTGGGTGCTCGCCAAAGTGATCCCGCATCCCACCCGCTTCCGGCTTGCGCTGTATGCCGCCAAATTGGGCCGCCCCTTTGCGCGCCTGATCCCCGATGCGCGGCTGCGGGCCATGCTGGCAATGGCGCCGAAAACCATCCCCCCGGTCAGCCGCAACGATGATCCGCAAAGTTTCGCAGCGAAACAGCCGCAGCGGATGCGGGTGGCGCTGATGACCGGCTGCGCGCAAAAGGCGCTGAACATCGATATCAACGACGCCACCATCCGCCTGCTACAACGCTTGGGCTGCGAGGTGGTTATCCCGCGCGGAATGGGTTGCTGTGGAGCGCTGACCCATCACATGGGGCGAGAAGCGGAAAGCCATGCGTACGCCCGTGCCAATATCGCGGCGTTTATCGCCGAGAAACGTGGCGCGGGGTTGGATGCGATTGTCATCAACACCTCTGGTTGCGGCACCACCGTCAAGGATTACGGCCATATGATCGGCACGGTAGAGGCCGCTGAAGTATCCGCCCTGACGCTGGATATATCCGAACTGTTGCAACGCCTTACCCTGCCAGAAGGTGCGCCCAAAGGCCTGACCGTCGGCTATCATGCCGCCTGTAGCCTGCAACACGGCCAGCAGATAAAAACCGCGCCAAAAGACCTGTTAAAGCGTGTGGGCTTCAACGTGGTCGAGCCTGCCGACAGCCATCTGTGTTGTGGGTCGGCGGGCACCTATAACCTGCTGCAACCCGAGATTTCGCAAGCCCTGCGCGCCCGCAAAGTGCAAACCCTGGAGGCCAAGCGCCCCGATATCATCGCGGCGGGCAACATCGGTTGCATGATGCAGATCGGCGCGGCTACAGCCATCCCCATCGTGCATACGGTGGAACTGCTCGATTGGGCCACAGGTGGGCCGAAACCGCGCGCCTTGGGATGATTTGCCTCACATCTGCCGCAGTTTCTGGCTACACCGGGCAACCAGACTGGAGACACCATGCGCTTTACCCTGATCGCCCTCATTGCCCTTGCCAGCCTACCCGCTGCGGCACAAGAATCTCCGCTGGTCAGCTTGCAAACGAGTGATGATTCAAAGGGTTGGAACGCGGTCGGGCGGCTGAACCTTGGCGACCGTGGCTTTTGCACAGGCACCCTGATCGCCCCTGATCTGGTGCTGACCGCCGCCCATTGCCTGTTCGACAAAGAAACCGGCGCGCGGGTTGACGCCCGCGATATCCATTTCCTTGCCGGTCTGCGCAATGGCCGGGCCGAGGCCTACCGCAACGTGGCCCGCGCCGTCGCGCACCCGGATTACGCCTATTCCGGCGAAGACGATCTGGATCGCACTGCCTTTGATATCGCCGTGCTGGAACTCGATCAGCCAATCCGCTTGCCCTCGATCCAGCCGATCGGCACCACGTCGCCGCCCGCCTTGGGCGACGAGGTTGGCGTGGTGTCCTACGCGCAGGATCGCGCCGAAGCACCTTCGCTGCAACAGATTTGCCATGTCATAGATGGCTCGGACAAAGTGCTGGTGCTGTCGTGCGATGTGGATTTCGGCTCCTCCGGCGCGCCGATTTTCACGGTGAAAAACGGCGTGCCGCAGATCGTCTCGGTGGTTTCGGCCAAGGCGGAATCGGACGGCAAAAAGGTCTCACTCGGCACCGCGCTTGAAGCGCCCTTGGCCGTGGTGATGGCGGAACTGGCGAAAGAAAGCCGGGCGGTTTCGGTCGCGGGCACCAAGGTCAACACCCTTTCGGGTGGCAAAGCCAGTGGCGCAAAATTCATCAAACCCTGATTCCCTGACCCTTGATGGGGCTTGAAACCCGCCAAAGCGCTTCCCAAATCAGCGTAGTCTCCAAGGTGCCGCAATCGGGCTTAGGGGGCATCAACCGCCTTGCCCTTATGGGAAGGCTTCCGCGCCGTTCACAAAACGGCCATCGCTTGAAAGAGGATGACTATGCGCAATTTTGATTTTGCCCCGCTCTATCGTGCCACCGTTGGCTTTGACCGTATCGCCGATCTGGTCGATCGGGCTTTGACCGCCGATGTGGCCCAACCCACCTATCCCCCGTATAACATTGAGAAAACCGCCGAAGATGCCTATCGCATCTCGATCGCCGTAGCCGGTTTCTCGCCCGACGAGCTGTCGGTTGAAGTGAAAGACGGCGCGCTGCACGTCACCGCCCGCAAGGCACCAGAAACCGAAGGCCGCGCCTATCTGCACCGTGGCATCGCCACCCGCGCCTTTGATCGCCGCTTTGCTTTGGCCGATCATGTTCGCGTCACCGGGGCCGCCCACGAGCACGGTATGCTGCATATTGATCTGGTACGAGAAACCCCCGAGGCTTTGAAGCCGCGCCGCATCGAAATCGGTCGCCGTGTGGATGTTGAGACGAAAGCGGTAGAATCCCAAGTCGAAACCGTCAACGCCTAAACCTCTCACAGACCCGAAAGGCCCGGCCAAGCGCCGGGCCTTTTGCTTTGCCTCCCGCTCTGCCATACTCTGCGCCACGCCCGCGATAAGCCGCATGGAGAGCAGATGAAAACCCACCTTCCCCCCAAGCAAATCACGGCTGTTGAAACCGCGCACCCGATGCACCCCGCCACCCGCGCACTGGATGGCGGCCTGCGTCCCGATCCGATCACCGGAGCGATTGCGCCCAGCATTTCCATGTCGGTGAACAACGTCTTCACCCCCGGCGGCTCGGCGTTTTCGGCGGATGGCATCGGCGATCTGACCGACCTGCCGTATCTTTACGCCCGCTGGACCAACCCCACCGTCCGCGATCTGGAGCGCCGCCTGTGCAGCTTGGAGTCCGCCGAAGATGCCCTCGCCACCGCCACCGGGGTCGCCGCCATCGCCGCAACCTTCTTGGCGCTGCTGAAATCCGGCGATCATCTGATCATTTCTGACGTGTGCTATGCCGGGGCCTACGAACTCGCCACCCGCATCCTCCCCGGTTTTGGCATTGAGGTCACGCCAGTTAACCTCTCGAACCTCGATACCCTCAAGGCCGCCCTGCGCCCGAACACCAAACTGATCCACGCCGAAAGCCCCTGCAACCCCTTGCTGCGCTTGACGGATCTTGCGGCACTTGCCGAGATCGCCAAAAATGCAGGCGTGCTGACCTCGGTGGACAGTACCCTCGCCACTCCGGTGATCACGCAACCGCTGACCCATGGCATGGATCTGGTGATCCATTCATTAACCAAGTTTATGAACGGCCACGGCGATGCTTTGGGCGGTGCTGTGATTGGCCGCAAAGACCTGATCTCGCGCATCCGCGCCTCATCCGGCGTCTATCTGGGTGCAGCTTTGTCTGCGCAAAACGCCTGGCTGATCCTGCGCGGCATCGACACATTGTTCCCCCGTCTGCGCACCGCTTCGGAAAACGCCATGCAACTGGCAAACCACCTTGAGGCACACCCAAAGGTCTTGGCCGTCACCTACCCCGGCCTCGCCAGCCACCCGCAACACGACCTCGCCAGCCGTCAGATGGCGCTGCCCGGTGGCATGATCACCTTCCAAACCGCCGATCCTGAACGGGTGGCGCAAAAGATGGCGCAACGCTTCCGCGTAATGCACTACGCCTTTTCCTTGGGCCATCAGCGCAGCATCTGCGTCCATATCGGCACCGATGATATCATGGCCTCGACCTACCGCATGACAGGCGAAAGCCTTGCCGATTACAAACGCTTCGCAGGCGAAGGCGTGTTCCGCTTGTCGGTCGGCTTGGAAGACCCGCGCGATCTGATCGACGATCTGAACCGCGCGCTGGCAGATTAACGCCTTCACCCCTCCCCCCGCCGCCCCGGCCTTAAGCCGGAGCCTTGCAGTTTGACATGCACCGCACGAGGCCCCGGCTCCGGGGAGTTATGTGATCAACCCTATCGCTGGCTCAACGCCTTCGCCGTCCGCATCAAATTCACCGCCTCAATCCGATAGCCAAACTCATCCGCCCCGCGCGAGGCCAAAGCCAGATCAATCGCCTGATCCCAGCCCCAATCGCCGAGATACTTCGCCCCGGTCAAAAGCTGCCCAAACCCCGCAATCGCCGCAGCAAACCGAGTTTCATCCGTCACCGGCATCCCGGGCACAATCGGGGTTTCCTGCAACACGCTCGCCCCACCGCCCGGAGCCACCGAGCGCAGCCGCAGATAACCCAACTCGTTAGCCCCCTCAACCGCCGCAGCCGAGCCATAGCGCAGCGGATCATTGCGCAGCGCCGCACTCCCCGGCGCCGTCACCTCATAAATCGCCGTCACCGCCGTGCCCGCGCCAATATCGCCCGCATCCACTTTGTCATTGTTGAAATCCTCACGCGCCAAAGCCCGTGTTTCATAGCCAATCAACCGATATTCCGCGACCTGCGCCGGGTTCCATTCCACCTGAATTTTCACATTATCCGCAATCGGATACAAAGCCCCGGTCAACTGATCGACCAACACCTTGCGCGCCTCGTTCAGCGTATCAATATAGCTGGCCGTGCCATTGCCGTTCTGCGCGAGTGCTTGCATCGTCGCATCGTCCAGATTGCCCCGACCAAAGCCCAGAACCGACAGATAGACCCCGCTTTCGCGCTTCCTGGCGATGAAGTCCTTCAACGCCTCAGGATCATCAATCCCCACATTGAAATCGCCGTCGGTGGCCAGCAGCACGCGGCTGACCTCGCCCTCGGCCTTCATCCCCTCTGCAACCTGATAGGCCAGCTCCAACCCCTGAGCGCCAGCGGTAGACCCACCTGCGGAAAGCTGATCCAGCGCGCCCATAATCACCGCCGTATCGCTGGCTTTGGTCGGCGGCAACACCTGCCCCGCCGACCCCGCATAAGCTACAATCGCCACCTGATCCTCAGGGCGCAACTGCCCCAACATCAGCCCAAGCGACTGCTTCAACAACGGCAGCTTGTTGGCATCTTCCATCGACCCCGAGGTATCTACCAGAAACACCAGGTTCAGCGCAGGCCGATTTTCCACCTGCGGCGCCGCGCCCTGAATTGCGATATTCACCAGCCGCGTGTTCGGATTCCACGGCGTTGGCATCACCGTAATCGTGGGCCGAAACGCCGCATCGCCTTCCGGTTTCGGATAGGCATAGGGGAAATAATTCACCATCTCCTCGACCCGCACCGAGGCCGGATCGGGCAAATACCCCGTATTCAACGAAGACCGCACCGTGGCATAAGACGCGGTATCGACGTCAATCGAAAATGTAGAAACCGGCTCCTCCGCCGTTACCTTCACCGGATTAGCGTCGGCAGTGGCGAAGACTTCGGTGTTTTCAGGGGGTTGCGGTGCCGCCTCCATCACGGGCATCTCGGCCACGGTGCCAGCAGGGGCGGCATAACTTTCAACCGCCTGATCCATCGCCACACCGCCACGGGCTTGCGCCATCGGTGCCGGAGCAGCCTTCATCTTAGGCTCTGTCAAACCCGCCATAGCGGATGCAGCATCGGCGGGCGCTTGCGCCGGAGCCTCGGCTTCGGTCTTGGCCAGAGCATCCACTTCGGGGCTTTGCAGCTCGGGTTTGGCCTCGGCCAAAGGTTTGGCGGGTGCGGTCGGCGAGGCTTGCGGTGTTGCGTTTTGCTCGGTCACTTTCGGCACAACAGGCAGTGTTTCCGGCGGCACTTGCACCTGCAAACCGCCCCGCGCCCGTTCCATCGGCCCCTTCCCCGACAGCGGCAAGATCACCACAAACCCCACCAACAGCGCCGCAACCGAAGTCGTCGCCGCCAGCACAGGTTTCATTTTCAATGCGTTCAACATGGCCAAACCCCTCTGCAAAATACCCGCCTTCACAGGGCGGTCTTGCATAGGACGCGCAGCCTCGGTCATTCCTTGGAGACTCGATTGCAAACGGTCAAAATTTTCCACAGCCAACCGCATCGCCGCCGCTTTCGCATTGGCATCAGGCGGCGGCACAGCACGCAGGGCGGCTTTCAGGGCGTCAAATTCATCGCTCATCTTGCATCCTCCGCCGCCATCGCGCGCAGGCGTTTTTTCACCTCGGACATCCGCCAGGCCACCGTACCTTCGGAAATCCCTAACACCAAACCCGCCTCGGCTTGGGTCATCTCCTCACCCAAAACCAAAGCCACCGTATCGCGCAGCTCAACCGACAGTCGCGCCATCGCGGCCTGCAACCAATCCTGCGCCTCGGCTTGGCTACTAATCTCATCCTGCCGCGCGATTTCCCAATCACCCCAACCACTTGCGGCCTTGGCATGGGTGGCCTGACGGCGGCGCAAATCATGCGCTGCATTCATCACCACCCGGTAAAGCCAAGTGGTAAACCGCGCCTCGCCCCGCCAATGCCGCAGCTTTATGGGCAAGGCCGCGCAAATATCCTGCGCCAGATCTTGCGCCTCGGCCCGCAGCCCGATCAGCCGGTAAGCCAGCCCGTAGATGCGATCGTAATGCCGCTCCACCAGCAGCGCAAAGGCTTGCCGATCACCGCCAGCGGCAGCAGAGGCGAGAGTCTCATCTGGGGTTTCCATCAGCATGACAGTATTCAGACGCAGGCGATCCCGCAATCCTTGGCCGCCATGCAAAAGAAAAGCGCGCCCGAACGGATCGGGCGCGCACCTTCAGTTGTAAGGGCAGTTATATCGGCCTTCACCACAACATGTTGTGGAAAACACCCTGAAATCCGCCTTGAAACACAAGTCATTCCCCGCTGGGAAGAATTTGGGTCGTGGAGACGGGCTTAATAGATCAGCCCGTCATAAACTCCATAGGCGCTGTTGGTCGAACCCAACTGCCGGGTCTGGCCCTGCGCATCGGCATAGGCGACGACGGCGTTATAGGTGCCGGGGCCAAACGAGCCGTCGATACCACCGCGATAGTAGCCATAGGCCGACAGGCGGCGCTGGATCAGACGGCGCTCTGACGACGAATAATTGTTGAACGCCCGCGCGGCGGCGGTGCCGTAAACCGAGACCCGCTGCGGCTCGTAGCGGGGTTCATAGCGCGGTTGGTACTGCTGATAGCGCGGCTGTTCATAGCGCGGTTCATACCGAGGCTCGTAGCGTGGCTCATAATGCTTCTTGTTCGGCTTTGTTTCGCGAATGATGCCTTGCAACAGAATGACGCCAGCAGCGCCTTTCAGCACGTCTTGCTCTCGTTGGCCCCAAGCCAATGCAGGGGCAGCGGGCAAAGCAACCGCAAGGGCAAGCAATGCGGCGATGGTGTTCCGTTTGATGTTTGAGACAGCGGGCAGCATGTCATATCCTTTCATGTTGTTGGCCAGCGAGAGCAGTCTCGTTGGGCCGATGAGAGCAACATGTGGATTGAACGCGCGATAAGCAAAATCGTTGCCTTGATAGGCGATAACAATGCGGTGTTTGCGGCGGGATGCAGCACGCACCCCACCGTGAGTCATTTATTTAATACGGAAATCAAAATGCTTGCGCACGTTTTCTTCGATCTTCCAGATGCCCTTGAACGTAGGCTCCACCACGAAAGAATCGCCCGCCTTGATGGTAACCGGAGTGCCGCCATCCGGGGTGATGGTGATTTTACCCTCAATCAGCACGACATATTCGTAAGCCGTATAGGTGGCGTGATAGCTGCCAACGGTACATTCCCAGATGCCGGAAACCATATCGCCCGCCGCCGAAGTGTGCAGCGCCCAAGTCTTCATTTTCGGGCTACCTTCGGTGACAATCCAGCCATCCAGATCGGCGGTGGATGGCTCCAGCCCCTCGGTTGAGGCAAGTTTGGTGACGCTTTGCATGGCAATACTCCTGTTGATTTGGCCAATACTCTGGCGATTGCAGACAATTTGTCCCAGCCGTCCCCGACATCTACCCCCTCAGACCCGACAGAAGGGCCTTGCTTTGCAGCAAACCAAACCCGATATCTTGCACAACCTTGTGGAGTATCCCTTGCACCGTATCCCCCTTCCCGAACGCCCCGACTGGCGCACTGAGGCCGAAAAGCTTGGTTTCACCTTTGCCGATATGTATGGCGAACCCTATTGGGATGAAACCTCGGCCTATAGTTTCACTTTAGCCCAGATCGAAGACGACATCGAAGATCCCAGCACCGAACTGCATGCGATGTGCCGCGAAGCCGTGGCAAAGGTCATAGACTCCGAAAGCCTGATGCAGCGCATGGATATTCCGCGCGCGCATTGGGATATGGTGGCGCAAAGCTGGCACGATGCCGAGCCGGAATTGTACGGTCGCTTCGATCTGGCCTATGATGGCAACGGCCCCGCCAAACTGCTGGAATACAACGCCGACACCCCGACCTCGCTGTATGAAAGTGCATCTTTCCAATGGCTGTGGTTTGAACAGCAACTGGCCGCCCGTGTGCTGCCGCAAGGTGCCGATCAGTTCAACAACATCCATGAGGCAATGGTCGCCCGTCTGGCCGAAATGTTCGCCCCCGACACCGACTTGCATTTCGCAGCCGTCGCTGGCGCACCGGAAGACTATGCCACGGTGGAAACTATGGCCTGGGCCGCGCGCGAAGCCGGTTTGGGCGCGCATTACACCGATCTCGACAAGATCGGCATCAGCGAGGGCGGCCAGTTCACCGATGCCGAAGATCGCGTGATCGGCGCGCTGTTCAAACTCTACCCATGGGAAGACCTGCTGCGCGATCCCTTCGCCGACAAGATCGCCGCCTCTGGCTGTCGCTTCATCGAGCCCGCATGGAAAGCCATCCTGTCGAACAAGGCGATCCTGCCGGTGCTGTGGCAGATGTTCGAAGGCCACCCCAATCTGCTGCCCGCCTTTTTCGAGGATGAGGCCGCCTTGGGCCGTGCCCCTGATCTGTTGGCGCAGGGCTATGTCACCAAACCGATCTTCTCGCGCGAAGGCCAATCGGTGACGATCCACCAAAATGGCACCGTGTTAGAGGCCGCCACCGCCCGCGATTACGACCAGCACCCGAAGATCGTGCAAGCCTACCACCCGCTGCCCATCTTTGCCGACATGCGCCCGGTGATCGGCGCTTGGATGGTGGGTGAGGCCTGCGTCGGTATGGGCCTGCGCGAAGATCGCAGCCGGATCACGCAAGATTTGTCGCGGTTCAAGCCGCATTTCATTGAGGGGTAAGGCGATGAAACGCTCACGCCATGTTGCACTCTCCTTGCTGGGCGCTGCCGCGTTCGGCTTGGCAGCCTGCACCGAGGAAAAGACCGAAGCCAGCGCCTTTGCCGACAAGGCAAGCTGTCTTGCAGCCGCCAAGCCTGACGGCTGGTTCAACGCTGCCGATTGCGAAACCGCCTTTGCCGAGGCGCAAAAGCTGCACGAGGAAACCGCCCCCCGCTACGAAAGCCGCGAATTGTGCGAGGCAGAACACGGCGCAGGCGCGTGCGGCGGCGATGCGGCAGCAAACAACGGCGGTGGTGGCTCGGTGTTCATGCCGCTGCTGATGGGCTACATGATCGGGCAGGCCTTGGGCGGCGGTCGGGTGATGTCGCAGCCCGTGGTGCGCTCGGCTGGCGGCGGCTTTGCCACCCCAGATGGCGGCACCCGCATCAGCAACCTGAACAGTGGCGGCAAGATCAACGCCAGCGCCTTCAACAAGGCCCCTGTGACCAAAGGCTTGGCCCCGATGACAAAAACCCAAGTTCAATCGCGCGGCGGCTTTGGCAGTTCAGGTGCGGCGCGGAGCGTGGGCGGATAAGAAAAACGGCGCGAGAGTTTCCTCTCGCGCCGCCCTATCTACCGCCGCCCGCCTTAAACCGACAAGCAGACGTATTTCAGTTCCATGTAATCATCAATGCCGTGGCTCGATCCTTCACGGCCCAGACCTGACTGCTTCACCCCACCAAACGGGGCCATCTCGTTGGAAATCAGCCCGGTGTTTACACCCACCATGCCGTATTCCAACTGCTCCTGCACACGGGTGATACGGCCAATATCCTTGGCGTAGAAGTAGCTTGCCAGACCAAAGATCGTATCATTGGCGCGGCGAATGACTTCTTCCTCGCTCTCGAAACGGAACAAGGGGGCCAGCGGCCCAAAAGTTTCCTCGTTGGCGACCTTCATATCCTTGGTCACCCCCGTCACCACGGTCGGCTGAAAGAACGTGCCGCCCAAAGTATGACGCTTACCGCCGGTCAACACTTTGCCGCCACCTGCAATCACATCGGCGATGTGTTCTTCAACCTTCTCAACCGCATCTTCGTTGATCAAAGGCCCAGTGGTCACACCAGCCGTCAAGCCATCGCCAATCGCCAGCTTACCAACTGCGAGCGCCAGCTTCTCGGCAAAGGCATCATACACCCCGGCCTGCACATAAATCCGGTTCGCACAAACGCAGGTCTGCCCATTGTTGCGGAACTTTGAGATCATCGCGCCCTCAACCGCCGCATCCAGATCGGCGTCGTCAAACACGATAAACGGCGCGTTGCCGCCCAATTCCATGCTGCATTTCAACACCTGCTCCGCCGCCTGACGCAGCAAAATCCGCCCCACTTCGGTCGATCCAGTGAAGGTGATTTTGCGAATGGCCGGGTTCTCGCAGAACTCCTTGCCAATCTCGGAAGACCGCGAAGACGTGATCACCGAGAACACACCGCCCGGCACCCCAGCCCGCTCCGCCAACACCGCCAGCGCAATCGCCGACAGTGGCGTCTCAGCCGCAGGCCGCGCCACAAAGCCACAGCCAGCCGCCAGCGCCGGGGCCACCTTGCGCGCGATCATCGCATTCGGAAAATTCCACGGCGTGATCGACGCACAAACCCCAATCGGCTGTTTCAAAACCGAAATCCGCTTGTCACGCATATGGCCGGGAATGATCTGGCCGTACGTGCGCTTGGCCTCCTCGCCAAACCATTCGATATAGGCCGAACCATAAGCGATCTCGCCCTTGGCCTCGGCCAAAGGTTTGCCCATCTCGGCGGTCAGAATCGTCGCCAGATCTTCCTGCGAAGCCATGCACAGATCAAACCATTTGCGCATCACCTGCGCGCGCTCTTTACCCGTCCGCGCCGCCCACTCCTTGCGGGCAACATCCGCCGCAGCAATCGCCCGCGCCGCATCCGCACGGGTCAAATCCGGCACCAAAGCAATCACATCACCGCGCGCCGGGTTGGTCACGGCAAAAGTCGCACCATCTGCAGCGCCAATCCACTGCCCCGCCACATAGGCCTTGTTCGGCAGCAGGCTGGGGTCTTTCAGCAAAGAACGCAGATCGGTCACGGAATCGAGCATGGGGGCCTCCATCAGCACGGGTTGCCCCTGCTTGCCCGCTCTGGACTTAAAAGTCCACATCCTCCACCAATGCTGGACCTAGACTGAGCGTCAAACTGGAGTGATCAAGATGGACATGACCCGCGAATACCTGAACGGCGCTTTCATTCCCGGATCAGAAACCCTGCCCGCCCTCTGGGCAACAAAAGCCGCCAAATTCCGCGATAGCCTCGGCCCCCGCGCCCGGCTTGACCTCGCCTACGGCCCCGCCCCCCGCAACCGCTTTGACCTGTTCCTGCCCCATTCCACACCCAAAGGCCTGATGATCTTCATCCACGGCGGCTACTGGCTGGAGACCGATAAAAGCCTGTGGTCCCACCTCGCCGCCGCAGCCATCCAGCGCGGCTGGGCCTGCGCCCTGCCCGGCTACACACTGGCCCCTGAAGCCCGCATCGCCCAAATCACCGCCGAAGTTGACGCCGCCATCACCACCGCCTGTGCCGAAATCGCTGGCCCGTTGGTGATCACCGGCCATTCCGCAGGCGGCCATCTCACCGCCCGGATGGGCAACCCCGACCGCAGCGCCGCCCTGAAAGCCCGCCTCACCCGCATCGTGCCGATCTCACCGCTTGCCGATCTGGAGCCGCTATCGCAAACCGATATGCAAACCAACCTGCACCTCGACGAAACTGAAATCGCGCAGGAAAGCCCCGCCCGCCATGCACTGACCACGACTGCCCATATCTGGGTCGGAGGAGCGGAACGCCCCGCCTTTCTCTGGCAAGCCCGCACCCTGTCGGAAAACTGGAACTGCCCTTGGACGGTAGATGCCGGTACACATCATTTCAACGTAATCGACGGCCTCGAAGATCCAAACTCACCCCTGATGCAAACCTGCCTCAACGGCGTCTGACGCCCCTAAGGTCATCCTCTCTGCACAAATATCCGGTGTTATGTAGCAAACGCACCAAGCCATGGAGGCTTGAGTGATGTTTAAGCTAGCTTTGATAATTATAGTCTGGGTATTCAGCTTTAATGAAGCCTCCGCGTTCGTGGCAGTATTCACGGCAGAAAAATTGTGTGATGTGCAAGCCCACGCCTGTCAACGTAATGGATGCGGCCAATGGCGAAAAGTTTCATCTGATTGCTAGACCCGCGCAAACACTCAATAGCGGCGGCGCTGGCGAAAACAGAAAAATCTGTGAATTCCCACCAAGTCGCGCCGCCCGCATGAATCAGTGTTCTTTCAGGTTTGAGCGGGTTTACCTCTTTGTGTACATCGAATGGCTTATGAAGGGGGGGATGTTTTCCGACATGAAACACTACATTGCTTCTAAATATTTGATGCGGCGCGCTGCCTTGCTGACTAAAGAAGGCAGTTCCGCCGCCAGAATTTACAATGAAAACACCGCCCGCATCAAAACTATCACTGACCCAGAGTTGGCTTCCGGACAGCTTTGGCGGGTGCGCAGCCGCGAGTTCATCGCGAGAGATACTCCAAGTTCCCCAGACCAATATTACACCCACTACGCTGAGTATTACCCCGAAAACCGCCGTGCCACTCATAACCAATGTCCACGCAGCGGTTGTTTCCTGGGCTACAAGATCGCGTTCTTCGCGCTCATTTACGCGGTATGCCTGATGTGCCTTCGCAAGGCAGTCAATAAGGCTTATCCCCTTTGATCCGGCGGCACATGATGTAGTGCGACGCGGCTTGCCAACTTAAAATGTTCTGGTATTGTTCTACTCATGCCAGCCAGATGGAAAAATGACAAACCTATGTC
>NZ_JAFCTX010000052.1:0-24329 GCF_049896245.1 Cypionkella sp. TWP1-2-1b2
CTGCGACATTCTCGAAACCGGAAATGACTCCTGGCGCTTCAAACAGCGCAAGAAAATCAGCGCCCAAACTGATCAATATTGAACGCTGTTACCTGTTCAATATTCGACGCTGATTGACACGCCGGTGCCGTCCCGCGCCTAACGGCACCGGGCGGTGCGTCCGCCCATCCCCTTTGCAGCAAGAGGCCACCATGAAAACGATCCTTTACGCGCGCGTTTCCACAAAGGACCAAACCGCCGCCCACCAGTTGACCCAAGCCAAGGCGGCAGGGTTCAAAGTTGACGACGTCGTAACCGACGAAGGCGTGTCAGGCGTCACGACCAAGCTTGCAGAACGCCCACAGGGCCGCAGGCTGTTTGATATGCTACGGGCGGGCGATACCTTGCTTGTCCGCTGGGTTGACCGGCTGGGCCGCGACTATCGCGACGTAAGCGACAATATCCGGGAATTCATGCGCCGCGGCGTGGTGGTCAAGACCGTGATCAACGGCATGGTGTTTGACGGCGCGACCACGGACCCTATGCAGCAAGCCGTACGTGACGCCCTGATAGGCTTCATGGCCGCGCTAGCAGAGGCACAAGCAAACGCAATGGCGGAAGCCCGCGACGCCGGTATCGCCCACGCCAAGGCGATGGATAGAGAGGGCATGAAATACCGCGGGCGCAAACCGGCCTTCACGCGGGCGCAATTCGTGGAAGTGCAAAAGTTGCTCGGGTATGGCGAAAGCCCGTCTGTGATTGCCAAAATGACAGGGGTAAGCCGCCCGACGGTCTACCGCATCAAGGGCGATCCTTCTGGCTGTGCGAAGGCAATCCAAAAATGGGAACCGGTCGGGCATTGAAAGGGCCGCTATCAACCAAATAAGCCTAAATCCTCGGAGTGAAAGTAACGGTGGCGGACGTGATCGTGTCGCCGTCCTCATCAAAGCCCAGCGCCACGCCTGTAAGCTTGAAAGCCCGTTTGAGCCCGCCTTCGTGGTCGCGCTGTTTCGTCACAGAAAGTTGCCCCTCGGCTATTTCTATCTCGGTATCTGTCGCGGCGCGCAAAATCGTGTGCCCCCGCGCCCCGCGCGCAACGTCTTTGCCGGTGTGATGCACCACGGACGCTTCAGTTCGGCGGCAGCCGGTCAATATCAGGAATTGCACATAGCGATTATATGCCGACGGTACAGAAGCCGCTGCCCACAACGCGCCCAATTCGTCGTCAGATAGCGCCCGCCCGTGCTCGTCTTTCTTCAGCTTCTGGGCACGGGTCGGCTTTTCGTTCCTATGCTCCAGCAAAGGGTTTGCGCTGATCACCTTTTTGCTGTCGCGGCACCAGCTTAGGAACGCCCGGCATCTTGAACGAAAATCATCCGCCGTGCCGCGTTGCCCACCAGCAGCAATCTTGTCCACGATCTCGACAAGTGCTGCGCCCTCCAGCGTCTTCACGTCGCGGGCCAGGAACGGCTTCAGCCCGCGCCTGATCACGCTCACGACTGACTTGTAATTCATCCGCCCGCGCTCTTTTTGGTACGCTTCGTAAGCGTCCAGAAGTTCGCCTACGCTGGACTTGATCGCGCGCTTTTGTTCGGCTCGTTCGGCTGCTGGGTCTTCGCCGCGCGCCACGCGCCCAAGCACGTCGCGAGCCAGCCGCCGCGCATCGGTCGCGGTGGGGATAGTCTTGGGTGTGCCCAGCTTATACCGCTTTGCGGCCGCCGTGCGCCCCGCTCCTGCCGGTCGGTAGTAGACGATCCAAGTCTGCGTCGCAGCACGCAAACGCAGGCCAAAGCCGGTCACTTCGCTATCCCATAAAACCGCCTCTTTCCGGCCCTCGGGCAAGGTCGCTTTGGCGACGGCGGCGTCGGTCAATTTGGACTTCAGCAAGGGAAAACGCTCCTGTATGGGCAGCACCGGGGCAGCACGGCTTTGCATATTCTGCGGATACCATACCGAACCGAAAAATACAATATATTCGTTTTATATCAGTGTATTACACGCGGTATCACATACCGTAGAATACCCCCAAATACCCCGCAGCATGCCTTTGGTAAGGGTGAGGTCGAGAGTTCAATCCTCTCTCACAGCACCATCAATGCTCAGAAAATCAAATGGTTGCGGAACAGGCTGCAAGTCGCCAAGTTATCTAACGAGTGGCCCGCGCGCATTCTCGGAGGGCGACAGCCGCATTTTGCTGTGCAACAACCGAGCTATGGCCGATTGATCCATCCCAACTGAGTTTGATCCGCTGTCCGCAGAGACTGTCGGCGTGACGCTGGCTTTGGAATTGCTCGAACAACCGCGCCTGCCGATGCCGCCGCCCACCACCTTCGCCGTGACCGGGATCTATGCGCTTTGCTAGGGTGGCGACGATCCGGGCTACAGCAGCTTGGTCGCGCTGGACGGCGGTCGGTTCAACTATCCGATCTATCTCGGCAAGGCATCCAGCGAGAGCGCCAAGCAGGATTTCATCCCCAGCGGCCGCAAGGCATGCAAGCTACACGACAGGATTGCCGAACATTCCCGGTCCATACATTCCCGGTCCATCGCAGCCATCAACAATCTGTCGCTGGCAGATTTCCGGTGCCGTGCGCTGGTCTTCAACGACGCATATCCTGCTGCTGGGGCTCACAAATGCCCGTCCTCACAGGGCGCGGCAATGGGCGGCAAGCCCAGCCAACATTCTAAATGTCGCAGTCGCGTGCGCCCAGCAGAACCTGTATGTGATCGGTTGCGACGCGGCATGGGCGGGGGCAGGCAGCCGCCTGCAGGTCTTGCCGCAGCAGTTGACGCGCGCGTGACATATCTTTGAAGCGGCCCTCGCCATTAAGGCCATATTTGAAGTGACATGCGGCGCGACGGGCGACACCCACGGCTGCTTCAGGCCCAAGCGGCTTATGGCGACAGTCGGGCGGAGCAGACCTGCCATATCCGCAACCCACCAGATCGCGCGCCAGCATCGCCGCAAAACCCCGCATCCGCGCCAGTCATGACATCCGCGAGATGGGGGCAGTTAGCCGGATACGGAAATGCCCCTCGGCCTGGCCCCAGCCGCTCCGGCTAAGGCAACCACCGGTAGAACCGCATCGGCCAGGCAGGCCAGACTTCACCCAGCTTGCCGACGCCCTAGTTGTGATAGAGCCCCGCATACTGCGCGCGCAGCAGGTTCTTCTGCACTTTGCCCATGGTATTGCGCGGCAATTCCTGCACGAAGATCACCCGTTTGGGCTGTTTGAACCGCGCCAGACGGCCTTCAAGCGCCGCGACGATGGCGGCTTCAGTCAGGCTTGGCGCGCCCGTGAGCACCACAACCGCCGTCACGGCCTCGCCGAAATCCTTGTGCGCAAGGCCGATCACCGCGGATTCCAACACGCCGGGGATCTCGTCAATCTCGGCCTCGATCTCTTTCGGATAAACGTTGTAGCCGCCGGTGATGATCAGATCCTTGCCACGCCCGATGATATGAACGTAGCCGGTGTCGTCGATCCGCCCGAGATCGCCGGTGATGAAAAACCCGTTCGCGCGCAATTCGGCGGCGGTTTTTTCCGGCATCCGCCAATAGCCTTTGAACACATTGGCCCCGCGCACCTCGATCATGCCGATCTCACCCTGCGGCAGCGCCGCGCCAGTTTCCGGGTCGGTCACGATCACCTCGGTTCCCGGCAGCGGCAGCCCCACCGTGCCCGCCACCCGCGCGCCGTCATAGGGGTTTGAGGTGTTCATATTGGTCTCGGTCATACCATAGCGCTCAAGGATCGCATGACCGGTGCGCGCGTGCCATGCGCGGTGGGTTTCGGCAAGCAGCGGCGCCGAGCCGGAGACGAACAGCCGCATAGGGGCGGTGGCCTCTGCGGTCAACTTATCAGCCTCCAGCAGGCGGACGTAGAAAGTCGGAACCCCCATCAGCACCGTCGCCCGCGCCATCAGATCAAAGACGCGCGCGGGGTCGAACTTCGGCAGCAAGATCATCGACGCGCCCGAGAACAGCGTCACATTGGTGGCCACGAACAGCCCATGGGTATGGAAGATTGGCAGGGCGTGGATCAGCACATCGCGGGCGGTGTAGCGCCACGCCGCGCGCAGCGACAGCGCGTTGGACACCAGATTGCCATGCGTCAGCATCGCACCTTTCGAGCGCCCCGTGGTGCCCGAGGTATACAGCAACGCCGCCAGATCGTCCTTTTCGCGCAGTATTGTGTCGAACCCTGAAGGGGCTGAGGCTGCCGCGTCTGTCAAGCTGCCCTTGCCTTTGGTATCCAGCGTCACCACCCGCGCCCCAGCCTGTGCGGCGGCCTGTGTCAGATCAGCCGCACGTGCAGGGTCGCACACAAACAAACTGGGCTCTGCATCGCCAATGAAATACGCGATCTCCGCCGCCGTATAGCCGGTGTTCAGCGGCAAAAACACCGCGCCCGCGCGCAGGGTGGCAAGGTAAAGGATGATCGCCTCGACCGATTTTTCCACCTGCACCGCCACCCGGTCATCCGGCTTCACCCCCAAAGCCACCAGCGCATTGGCCATCCGACCCGTGCGAGAGACAAGGTCGCCGTAGCTGATCCGCGCGCCGTCCAGCGTCTCAATCGCGGTGGCCCCTTCATCGGAGATCGAACTGGCAAGAATATCGAACAGGTTGTCGTTCATGGAAAACTCCTGCAAAAGCCGGAAATCAAAGTTTATCTGCGTGCAGAACGGTTTTCATGCTGCCCAAGGTTTCGACAGAACTGCACTCGGCAAAGCCTTCGGGGTTGGTCTCACTCTGACCAAGATCATAGCGAGCGTGCATTCTCAACCCTTGCGATTGTTTCAACTCATTGGCGATGTATTGCCCAAAGAGTTCAGCAGTTCCAGTCGCGCGCTGTTGCGAAGATGCAATCGCGCCACCCGGTCAATCACATGCCTCGACGTATTGCGGGCGGGCAGCACATAGCTGGCAGCGGCGGTCAGAAGCCCCGACAAACCCCAACATCACGACTGCAAGCAGCGGCGAGGCCGGCCGAAACACATCCGTCATCGCCGTCTTGGCCAGCGTCCTGCCCATGGCCTGCCCATGACCGCAACATGGTGCATCGGCCGTGCTGCGCGCAGGCTAAGCCCCCATCGCGCCGTCTTGGCCAAGGCAACGGATTTTGTGCCTCCGAACACCCCGGTTTGAACCTGTTGCTGACATCACAACCATCGCCTTTCACTGCATCTGCCAAAGCCGATCCTAGCCTCAATCTCTATGAAAAACCTCACCTTGCGGCAAGTCACCGCCCATCCGCCACCGATCTTTACGCCGTCTTTACGCGAAAGCCGTGCCTTCGCCATATCCCCCTCACGCGCGGTTCTGGCAAAACGCACGGGTCAATCCCGGAGCACACCATGTCCGATCTCATCTACCTTTCCCTAACCTTTGCCGCTTTTGGCGGCTGTGCGGCGCTGATCCGCATCCTTGACCGTCTGTGAGGAAATCATGTTCGACCTGATCCTAGGCCTTGTCGTTGCGGCAGGGCTGTTTGTTTATCTCGGGGTGGCGCTGATCGCCCCCCATCGTTTCTAGGGGACAATCATGACCCTGATTTCATATGTTTTCTACTTCGCGGTGCTGACAGTCCTTGGCCTTGGCCTCGCTGTCTGGATGCAACGGGTATTTGAGGCCCGTATCCCGGCTTTGGCATGGGTGGACCGCATCGTATTGCGCGGCGCGGGCGTCGATCCTGACCGTCAGATGAACTGGACCGCTTACGCCATGGCGGTGCTGGCGTTTAACTTGGCGGGTTTTGTGGTGCTTTACGCGCTGCTGCGCCTGCAAGGCTATCTGCCGCTGAACCCCGATGGCATTGGCGCTATGTCGCCTGACCTTGCGTTCAATACCGCAGTCAGCTTCGTGACCAACACCAACTGGCAAGCCTATTCCGGCGAGGCGCAACTGTCTTACCTGTCGCAAATGGCTGGGCTTACGGTACAGAATTTCGTCTCTGCTGCCAGCGGTATGGCCGTGGGCGTCGCGGTGATCCGCGGCTTTGTTGGCCCTAAAGATGGCGGGCTTGGCAACTTCTGGGCCGATATGACCCGCGCGACTTTGTGGATTCTGCTGCCTTTGTCGATTGCGCTTGCGCTGTTTCTGGCCGCCCAAGGTGTGCCGCAAACTTTGCTGGGCGCGGTCAAGGCGACTGGGCTTGAGGGCGCGGAGCAGATCATCGCGCGCGGCCCTGCTGCGGCGCAGATTGCCATCAAGCAACTCGGCACCAATGGCGGTGGCTTTTTCGGCGTCAATTCGGCGCATCCGTTTGAGAATCCGACGATTGCCTCGAACATGGCGCAATGCCTGTCGATCCTGCTGATTCCGGTGGCGTTCTGCTTCCTGTTCGGTGCTATGGCACGCGACCGCCGCCAAGGCTGGGCGATCTTCGCCGCCATGGGCATCATGCTGCTGGCTGGTCTTGCGGTGATCCATTTCTACGAGGTTGCGGGCAACCCAAGCCTTGGATTTGGCGCGAATATGGAGGGCAAAGAGGCCCGCTTTGGCGCAATGCTGTCGTCGCTTTGGGCGGCTTCTACCACGGCGGCCTCGAACGGTTCGGTCAACGCGATGCACGACAGCTTTATGCCGCTGTCGGGTATGGTGATGATGGTATTCATGCAGATCGGCGAGGTGATTTTCGGCGGCGTCGGATCTGGCCTGTACGGCATGCTGCTTTACTGCATCATCGCGGTGTTTCTGGCCGGGCTGATGGTGGGGCGCACGCCGGAATACCTTGGCCGCAAGATTGAGGCCCGCGAAGTGACGCTGGCCGTGGTGGGCTTCCTGTCGATGCCGGTCGGTATTCTGGTGGTCGGCGCGTTTGCCTCGACCCTGCCCAGCGCCTTGGCCGCCATCCAAGACCCCGGCCCGCATGGCTTCAGCGAAGTGCTCTATGCCTATTCCAGCGCCACCGGCAACAACGGCTCGGCCTTCGGCGGCTGGGGGGCGTCATTGCCTTGGCACACCACCGCCATCGGTTTGGTGATGATCTTGGGGCGCTATGCGATGATCATCCCTGTGCTGGCGATTGCAGGCTCGCTGTCGCGCAAAACCAAAGCCGAGGCCACATCGGGCACTTTCCCCACCCATGGCCCGCTGTTCGTCACCCTGCTGATCCTGACCGTGCTGATCCTTGGCGCGCTCACCTTCTTTCCTGTGCTGGCACTGGGACCGATTGCGGAAGAAACCGCACGCGTCGCTGGTCAAAGCTTTTAAGGACCTGAAATCATGTCAAACTCTATCCCAACCGCAAGCCTGCGCGATCTGGCCCCAGCCGCCCTGCGCCAAACCTTCGTCAAGCTGGACCCGCGCGGCCTTGCCCGCAATCCGGTGATCTTCACCACGGCGGTGGTCGCCCTGATGACCACCATCCTCGCGCTGCGCGATATCAGCGGCGGCACGGTGGGCGGCTGGCCAGCGCTGCATATATCGGTCTGGCTGTGGCTGTGTGTGCTGTTCGCCAACTTTGCCGAAGCCTTAGCCGAAGGTCGCGGCAAAGCCCGCGCCGACACCCTGCGCGCCACCAAAACCATGGGCTATGTCAAACGGCTGGAGGGGCCACAAAGCGCCTTCGACGTGGCATTGCTGACCCCGATTGATGAGTTGCAAGCCGGCCAGTTCGTGCTGGTTGAGGCCGGCGATATCATCCCGACCGATGGCGAGGCGGTGCGCGGCGTGGCATCGGTCAACGAAAGTGCGATCACTGGCGAAAGCGCGCCGGTGATCCGCGAGGCGGGCGGGGATCGGTCGTCAGTGACCGGTGGCACCACGGTGGTTTCCGACTGGCTGGTGCTGCGCATCACCGCCGAGCCGGGCAAAAGCTTCATGGACCGCATGATTGCCTTGGTTGAGGGTGCCGAGCGGCAAAAGACCCCAAACGAGATCGCCTTGAACATCCTGCTGGCCGGGCTGACGCTGATCTTCCTGTTCGTCGTCGTCACGCTACCCGCCTTCGCCAGCTTTGCCGGGTTGAAGATTCCGGTTGTGGTGCTGGGCGCTCTGTTCGTCACCCTGATCCCCACCACCATCGGCGGCTTGCTGTCGGCCATCGGTATCGCGGGCATGGACCGTCTGGTGAAGTTCAACGTCATCGCCAAATCCGGCCGCGCGGTGGAAGCGGCAGGCGACGTGGACACGCTTTTGCTGGATAAAACCGGCACCATCACCTTCGGCAACCGCATGGCCGATGCGCTGATCCCCGCACCGGGTGTCGATATGGCGACCTTGGCTGAGGCGGCTTATCTTGCCTCGCTGGCCGATGAGACGCCCGAAGGCCGCTCGATTGTCGAGAAAGCCCGCGCGTTGCTGAGCCGTGATCTGGCCTTGCCGAATGGTGCTACTCCGGTGGCTTTCACCGCCCAAACCCGCCTCTCTGGTCTTGATCTGGCCGATGGCACCTCCTTCCGCAAAGGGGCCATCGACGCCGTGGTGCGCCTGACCACGCAAATCCCCGCCCCGGCCCTGGCGCAAGAAATCGACGCGATTGCGCGGTCGGGCGGCACGCCGCTGCTGGTGTCGAAAGGCTTCACCATCCTTGGCGCTGTGCATCTGAAAGACGTGGTGAAACCCGGCGTGCGCGAGCGTTTTGCTGAACTCCGCGCCATGGGCATCCGCACTGTGATGATCACGGGTGATAACCCGCTGACCGCCGCTGCGATTGCTGCCGAGGCCGGAGTCGATGATTTCCTCGCCGAAGCCACACCGGAAATGAAGCTTGACCTGATCAAGCGCGAACAATCCGGTGGCCGTCTGGTCGCGATGTGCGGCGACGGTTCCAACGACGCCCCGGCTTTGGCGCAGGCCGATGTCGGCGTCGCGATGAACGCAGGCACCCCGGCGGCAAAAGAGGCCGCCAACCTGATTGATCTGGACAGCGACCCAACCAAGCTGATCGAAATCGTCATGGTCGGCAAAGAGCTGCTGATCTCGCGCGGCTCGCTGACCACCTTCTCCATCGCCAATGATGTGGCGAAGTACTTCGCCATCCTTCCGGCGATGTTTGTCGGCGCTTACCCCGGCCTTGCTGTGCTGAACATCATGGGTCTGGCGTCGCCCAATTCGGCAATCCTGTCGGCGGTGATCTTTAACGCGTTGATCTTGATCGCCCTCATCCCACTGGCGCTGCGCGGCGTGAAATACACCCCGTCTTCTGCGGCGGTGTTGCTGCGCCGCAATCTGCTGATCTACGGTCTGGGCGGCCTGATCGTGCCCTTCATCGGCATCAAGGCGATTGACCTCGCCCTTGTCGCGCTCAATCTGGCATAGGAGGTTCCAATGCTTACTCATCTTCGTCCCGCAATCACCCTGACCCTCGGCTTTACCCTGCTGACCGGCCTTGCCTATCCCTTGGCGATCACCGGAGCCGCACAGGCCCTGTTCCCAACGCAAGCCAACGGCAGCTTTATCGAGAAAGATGGCGCGGTGATCGGCTCCGCCCTGATCGCGCAATCCTTCACCAACCCCGGCTATCTGCACCCGCGCCCCTCGGCCTCCAGCTATGGCGCGACCCCATCCGGCGCCTCCAACCTCGGCCCCACCAACGCCTCCTTGATCGCCAGTGTCGCCGAACGCCGCGCCGCCTATACCGCCGAGAATGGCACTGACGCCCCGATTGACGCGGTAACAACCTCCGCCTCCGGCCTTGACCCCGACATCAGCCCGGAAAACGCCGCCGACCAAGCCGCCCGCGTAGCCACCGCCCGCAAAGCTGATCCCGCCGCCGTGCAAGCGCTGATCGAAAAGCAAATCAAAGCCCCGCTATTCGGTCTCTACGGCGAGCCTGTGATCAACGTGCTGCAAACCAACCTCGCGCTGGATGCGGCCTTCCCCCTGGCGAAATGACGCGATCACCGCATCAGATCGGCCTCACTCCAGCCAAGGGCGGCCATATCCGCCGCCCTTGCCGCCGCATCATCGCCAACGATGAACTCGTCCAACTGCGGCGGGGCGAGAATGTCCGCAGCCGACACCCCAGCGCAGGCGTTCTGAAGACGGTGGTTGGCAAGGCGCTTCATTTACGCCAACTTGCGCCAGACACGGCGGGGATCAGAGGATGATGCAGCCAAAACCGTTCCTCTGCTGCCATCCGCAAAACAACGGCAGCTTCCCCAGCGCGGCTAGAGGCCAAAGCCATGGCTGACCCCGACACCCGCCCTTCACCCGCAGCCCTCTTGGACCGCGCCAACCGTGAAGGCCGCGGGCGGCTGAAGATTTTCATCGGTGCCGCTCCGGGCGTTGGCAAGACGTGGTCGATGCTGGACGACGGCCACCGCGAATGGGCCAAGGGCGTCGATGTGCTGGCCGCCGTGATCGAAACCCATGGCCGCGCGGAAACGCAGGCCAAACTCGCCGATCTGCCCCTGCTGCCGCGCAAACCCGTGCTCTATAAAAACCGCGCTTTGACCGAGATGGACCTCGACGCCCTTTTAGCCCGCCACCCCGCTTTGGCGCTGATAGACGAGCTGGCCCACACCAATGCCGAAGGTGGCCGCCATGAAAAACGCTGGCAGGATGTCGCCGAGGTTTTGGCCGCTGGCATCAATGTCTACACCACGCTGAATATCCAACACATCGAAACCCTGAACGAAACCGTCGCCCGCATCACCGGCGTGCGGGTACGCGAAACTGTGCCCGATCAGGTGCTGGAACTCGCCGATGAGATTGAACTGATCGACCTGCCGCCCGATGAACTTCTTGAACGCCTCAAAGCTGGCAAAATCTACCCGCAAGATCAGGCCGCCCGCGCCCTCACCTCGTTTTTCATCAAGGGCAACCTCACCGCCCTGCGCGAACTCGCGATGCGCACCGCCGCCGACCGGGTGGATGCACAACTGCGCGAGCATATGGCCGCCAATGCCATCGAAGGGCCGTGGCCGACGCAGGAACGCATCCTCGTCTGCCTGAACGACAGCCCCGCCGCCCGCGAAGCGATCCGGGTGGCGAAGCGATCAGCCGACCGCGCCCGCGCCGATTGGATCGCGGTGAATGTCACCTCGGCCCGACAGAATGACCTTGGCGAAGCCCAGCGCGACCGGATTTCCACCGCCCTGCGCCTTGCAGAACGCCTGGGCGCCGAGGTGGCGACGCTTGAGGCCGAGAACGACACCGCCAGCGCCATCCTGTCCTATGCCCGCGCCCGCAACGTCCGCCGCATTATCGTCGGCTACCCGCGCCGCCGCCCGTGGCTGACCCGCTGGCTGCAAGAAGATGTGGTGCAAAACCTGATGCGCGGCGCGGGCTCGTTTGAGATCACCGTCGCCTCGCAACCCGATGAACGCCTCGCGTCGCAACGCCCGCGCCTTACCCTCACACCGCCCTCGCTGCGCGCTATGGCCGAGGCTGTCGGCATCACCCTGCTTGCCAATCTTGCCGCCGCCTTGGCCGACCGGCTGTTTCCAGTCGCCTCGCTGTCGCTGATCTTCATGACCGCCGTGGTGATCGTGGCCTCCCGCCAAGGCAACCTGCCCGCCATCTTCGCCTCTGTCCTCGGATTTTTCTCCTACGACTTCTTCTTCGTCGATCCCCGGCTGACTTTCACCATCACCGACCGGGGCGAGGTACTGACGCTGTGCCTGTTCCTTGTGGCCTCTCTGATCACCGGCAACCTCGCCGCCCGCCTGCGCCAGCGCGTCCGCGTGCAAACCGAAATCGCCGACCGCACCAACAAACTTTACGATTTCAGCCGCAAAGTCGCCGCCGCCGCCCAGCGCGATGATCTGATCTGGGCCGTTGTCAGCCATGTCGCGGTCACCCTGCGCTGCGAAAGCATCCTGCTGATGCCGGGCGAAACCGAGGCACTAGAGGTGGTCGGCGGCTTCCCCCCCGAAGACCGCTTGGAAGTGCGCGACCAGACCGCCGCCCAATTTGCATGGGACAAAGGCAACCCCGCCGGACGCGGATCAGACACCCTGCCCACCGCGCGCTGGTATTTCATGCCCTTGAAAACCAATGAAAATCGCTTGGGCGTCCTCGGCATAGCCTTTGACGACGACGGCGCACTCACCCGCCTTGACCAACGCCTGATGGACGCGCTGAACGATCAGATCGTGCTGGCGCTGGAACGCCTGCGGCTGACCGAAGATCTTGCTTCGACCCGCCTCGCGACTGAGACCGACCGTCTGCGCACCGCTTTGCTCTCATCCGTCAGCCACGACCTGCGCACTCCGCTTGTGACCATTATCGGCGCAGCTGGCAGCCTGACGGACCCCGACGGCCTGCCCGAAGCGAGCCGCCGCGAGTTGGCCGAACTGATCCGCGAGGAAGGCGAGCGTCTCGACCGCTATGTGCAAAACCTGCTCGACATGACCCGGCTTGGCCACGGAGCGCTGCGCCCCCACCTCACCGCCGTCGATCTGGCCGAAGTCGTAGGCTCCGCTCGCCACCGCATGCGCGCCATCCTGCGCCAGCACCCGTTGACCACCGATCTGCCGCAACCCTTGCCGCAAGTCCAAGCCGACCCGGTTTTGCTGGAACAAGTGCTGTTCAACATCATCGACAACGCCGCCAAATACGCGCCCGAAGGCAGCGAAATCGCCATCTCTGCCAAAACCAACGGCAGCCTGCTGACCCTGACCATCGCTGACAGCGGCCCCGGCATCCCGCTAGAGGACCGCGACCGCATTTTCGAGATGTTTTTCCGGGTTGAAAGCGGCGACCGCCAACGCGCAGGCACTGGCTTGGGCCTCGCTATCTGCAAAGGACTGATCGAATCGATGGGTGGGTCGATCCGCGCCGAAGCCACATGGCCAAACGGCACTGGCACGCGTATCGTGATCACGCTGCAAATCCACACCCCAGCTTTAGTCTGAAGCCCCCGGAACCCATGACCCCTGCCCGCATCCTTGTCATCGACGACGAAGCCCCCATCCGCCGCTTCCTGCGCGTGGCGCTGGAATCCGATGGCCACAGCGTGCTAGAGGCGGCGACCGCCCGCGAAGGTCTGCGCGCCGCCGCCCGTGAAACCCCGGCGATGCTGATCCTCGACCTTGGCCTGCCCGACGCCGATGGCCTTTCCGTGCTGCGCGATCTGCGCGGTTGGAGCACGATGCCGGTGCTGATCCTGTCGGTGCGCGCCGATGAGGCGGGCAAGGTTGCAGCCTTGGATGCGGGGGCGCAGGATTACGTTGTCAAACCCTTCAGCGTCAAAGAACTGCTGGCCCGTGTCCGCAGCCTGCTGCGCGACCGCAGCCCCAACGACTCCGCGCCCGCCGTGATCGACGCAGGCGATCTGCGCATCGACGCAGCCCTGCACCAAGTCAGCCAAAGCGGCAGCATCCTGCACCTGACCAAACGCGAGTTTGACATGCTCTGGATGCTCGCCTCCAACGCTGGGCGGCTGGTGACGCAAACCATGATCCTCAGCACGCTCTGGGGCCCCGCCCATGCCGAAGACAGCCAATACCTGCGGGTGTTCATCCGCCAGCTGCGCGCCAAACTCGGCGACGACGCCGCCAACCCGCGCTATATCATGACCGAATCCGGCGTCGGCTATCGCTTCATCGCCAGCAACGAACCCGCTGGCAGCTGAACCGCAGCAAGCGCGCGCACAATCCGTTGCCCATCGTCAGAACCCATCAACCCCGGTTGGCAATCCATCAGCCGTTGATCTACCCTGTCCGTATCGGCTGCCCCGTGCTGCGCCACAGCAGGGCCGCAAAACACATAGGGAAGCACACACATGGCTGATAGAATCCGCTGGGGAATTCTGGCAACCGGCTGGATCGCCGAACTGTTCGTCAAAGACCTGCAGCTGACTGGTCATAAAGTCACCGCCGTGGGCTCGCGCACCGCCGCCAGCGCGCAGCGCTTCGCCGATGAATTCAACATCCCCAAAGCCCATGCCAGCTACGACGCCCTCGCAGCTGATCCGAATGTCGATATCATCTACATCGCCACCCCGCACCCGCAGCACCATGCCGCAGCCATTCTGGCGCTGAACGCGGGCAAACACATTTTGGTCGAAAAAGCCTTCACCCTCAATGCCATTGAGGCGCAAGAAATCACCACCCTCGCCCGCGCCAAGGGCCTGCTGGTGCTGGAAGCAATGTGGACGCGCTTTCTGCCCCATATGCAGCGCATCCGCGACATCATCGTCGCAGGCAGCATCGGTGAGGTGCGCTCGATCACCGCCGATCACCGCCAGAAACTCTCCGATGACCCGAAACACCGCCTGAACGACCTTGCCCTCGGCGGCGGCGCACTGCTCGATCTCGGCATTTACCCGATCTCGTTCACCTGGGACATCCTGGGCAAACCCGACAGTATGCAGGCCAGTGCGAGCTTCCGCGAAACCGGGGCCGATGCGCAAGTGGCGACGATCTTCCACTATGCTTCGGGGGCCATCGCCACCACTTTGTCCTCCTCCGACAGCGCCGGCCCCAACCGCGCCTGCATCGTAGGCAGGAAAGGCCGCATCGAGATTGACCGCGTCTGGTACGAGCCCACCAGCTTCCGCGTCTATAACAACGACAACGTTGTGATCGAGACCTTCAACGAACCCCGCATCGGTCGCGGCATGCAATATCAAGCCGAGGAAGCCGAAGCGCTGATCGCCGCGGGCAAGACCGAAAGCGCCATCCTGTCGCCAAGCGAAACCGTGCAGATCATGCAAACGCTGGACCAAATCCGCGCCCAGATCGGCCTGAAATACCCCAGCGAGGCCTGATCTGCGCGGTCCAGAACAAGAAAGGCGGTGACATCCCAGATGCCACCGCCCATTCTTCGGGGAAAAAACTGCTTTCGTTGCAAAAGTTCCAACAAACGGCTTTGAATATAACCTGCGATAACCCGCGACTCAGCGCCACCGCATACCCTGTTTGCGGTAGGCGCGCGAATAAAGTGACCCTGGGGGACGCTGGTTTTGCGATGTCACCCCTTCCGCCAATTCCCAGCACAAGGATTTGCTCTTTTTAAAATACTCCCGTGCGGAGCACTCCGCCCTTCCAACCCGCACACCCCCATAACCATGTGCCGCCATCGGTGGCATCGAACCACCTCCTCCGGCTGCTGCCGCTACAAGGTGCAGACCGCCCGCCCCTCCTATCCCCGGCAGCGCCGTTCAAAGGGGCTCGATGCCCCTGCGGACGGCCCAACCTTCTCAGCACATCCCGCCGCACCGACGACCCACACACAAACAAGAAAGGCGGCGGCACCCCAGATGCCACCGCCCTTTCTTCGGGGAAAAAATTTTTCGTCTTAAAGGTTCCAGCTACGTGCTTTTAAACATGAACTCTGATAGCGCAGGCCCCACCGCGCCCGCATACCCAAATTGCGGTAGGGAGGCAGAGATTCTCATCGCCTTGGCAAAAATCTTTCCAGCACGTCGAACACCTGCGGCCATTCCTTGAAGAACAACAACTGCCCCGTGTTCGGCATGAAGCGAATGTCCAGATGGGTGTATTCCGCCATCAACTCGCGGATGGTTTGCACCGGGGTCTGCGGGTCCTGATCGCCCTGCAACAGCACCACCGGGGCCTGCACCCGCTTGACCAGATGCGACCAGTCCTTTTCCGATCCGATACATTCCCGCGTGAACGCCTCCGAGGCCAGAACCCGCTCACCCAGACACACCTCAGATCCCGCCAGCATCGCCTCGCGGATCTCCGGGTCGGCAAAGGCTTCCATATCCGCCGGAGACCCCCCATTCACCTGCGCGAAGAACTTCTCTTTGCCCAACCGCCGTGCCAGCGAAAACCCCGCCTTGACCAGAAACGGCAGGATTTTCGGCGCATAGCGGGCATTGGCGAGGATAAAGCGCTGCCACTTGTCCATCCGTTCATATTGCGCCGGCGTGCGCAGCGGCAACTGACAGGCGCAGCCCAAAATCCCCGTCACCAGCTCGGGGCGCTCCAAACTCAAACTCATCGCAAACCGCAAATCCGCGCCCAAAGCGATCACCGCCGCGCGCTTCACCCCCAGATGTTCCAGCACGGCGATGTAATCCGCCGTTACCCCCTCCAGATGGCCGACAGTTTTGGCGTGCAACTCGGTCCGGCCATAGCCCGCCCGCACCGGCACGATCACCCGCATCCCGCGCCGCCTAGCTGCACGTTCGGCACTGGCAGGCCAGCGGATCAGCCCGAAATCCAGATGCATGAACACGCAAGGCGCGCCTGACGGCTGGCCAAACTCGATCCACTCCAGCCGCCGCCCATCGGGCGCGCGCATCTGCTGAAATGACAAAGCTTCCAGCGTTCCGGCCTTGGCCACCGCGACCGCGCCCTCGGACGGCAGCACCGCCACATCCATCAACCCCAGCACCACCCGTACCAGCTCTGACTGGCTGTGCGTCTCGGTCTTTGACAAGATCGAGCGCACCTGCGTCCGCACTGTCTCGGCAGACCGTCCCCGCGCCTCGGCAATGTCCTTCACCGGCAGCCCCAGCGTGATCCCCCGCACGATCTCGACTTCCGCGGCCGTCAGCCCAAACGCCTCTTTTACCGTCTCCTCAAATCCCTCGGGCCAGACCAGTTCGGTGGACATCACCAAGGCCAAAGACTTCGGGCCGGGGCTTTCCACCGGCCCCACCCGCACGATCACCGGACTGCCGGTCTTCATCGACCGCATCCTGAGCGTGATCACCTTTTCGGCCTTGCCCGCCGCAACCTTGGCAATCACCCCGCGCAACAGTTCAATATCTTCCACCTCAAACGGCAGATCGCTTAACCGTGCGCCTTCCCCCAGCCCAAACGCCACCGCCGCAGGCCGGTTATGCCCTGCCAGCACCGGCCCGCCATCGCTCAGGAACGCCGCCGAGCGTGGAATATCCTCCAGCACCGAGCGGTAAGCTCCATCGTCGCGCGTCGCCTCAAACCGATCGAGGAAAACCGAGGCCCGCGCCATATGCGCCTCAATCTCGGGGTCATCCAGCTGCACCGGGTCATGCCCCGGCCCGCTGCGCAACGGCGCGATCCGGCCCTCCCAGACATCGAGCAGATCCTCCAGCCGGATCGGATCAAGCGCAACCTCATAGAGCCGATCAACAATCTCGGCTCTATCCTCGCGCGATGGCGTCTGCGCGGCGTCAGCTGGGGACTTCGGCTCGGACATGCCCTGTGGTGGCGCAAGCTTGCCTTTACGGCAAGCAAAATCCTGTCGCCGCAGCGCAGCAAACACCGGGAATCTTCCGATTTGCGCAGAGTCCCCCGCCGCCCCTTTCCGCCGCCGCGATCTTTGCCTAAGAATACCGCCAAATCGCCGCCACAGGAGCCCGCCATGATCACCCTCTACGGAGTTTACCGCTCCCGCGCCTCGCGCCCGTTGTGGCTGCTGGCCGAGTTGGGCCTGCCGTTTACGCATATCCCGGTGATCCAAGGCTATCGGCTGGCGGACCCCAAAGCCGCCGATGCGCCGCTGAACACCACCTCCGCCAGCTACCTGACGGTGAACCCGCAAGGCCAAATCCCCGCCTACACCGAAGACGGCCCCACTCCGAGCGAAAACCTCGTGCTGACCGAAAGCCTTGCCATCACCCTGCATATCGCGCGCTGCCATGGCGGAGCCTTGGGACCGCAAACCAACGCCGAAGCCGCCATGATGGAGCAATGGTCGCTGTTCGCCGCCACCTCGATAGAAACCCCGGCGCTACAGATCCTCTACATCATCGGCGATGGCGGCGACAAAACCGCCGAGGGCCAAGCCAGCATCGCGGTCAATGCCGAGAAACTCCGCCGCCCGCTTGCCCGCCTGGCTGCGCATCTGGCGAGCCATGACTGGCTGGTCGGCGACCGCTTCACCGCCGCCGACATCAACACAGCCGAGGTCGTCCGCTACGCGCAAAGCCACCCCAGCCTGCTCGGCGAATTCCCAAGCGTGAAAACATGGCTAGAGCGCTGCCAATCCCGCCCCGCTTTTCAGACCATGTGGGCCGCCCGCTCGGCAGAACCCGCGTAACCCGCCGCTCGACGCTTCCTGCGGGCGCTTCTCGCTTGCCGCGCAGAGCGCCCGAAGGAAGCGATAAGCCCAAAGTGCAGGTGCGAAAATATGACCATCACCCACCAGGATGACCTTGACGGCCTCAAAGCCATCGGTCGCATCGTCGCCAACACCATGCACGCCATGGCGAAAGCGATGCAACCGGGCATGACCATGCGTGAACTTGACGACATCGGACGCGCGCTGCTCGATCAAGCCGGAGCCACCTCCGCCCCCGAAGCCAGCTATGACTTCCCCGGCGCCACCTGCATCAGCGTCAATGAGGAAATCGCCCACGGCATCCCCGGCCCCCGCATCCTCGCGACAGGAGATCTGGTGAACATCGACGTCTCGGCCAGTAAAAACGGCTACTACGCCGATACCGGTGCGACCTTCCGCCTCGGCCCCGTCACCCCCGCATTGGATCAACTGTGCCGCGACGGCAAACGCGCCATGCAGATCGGCATCGCCGAAGTCAGCGCCAACAAGCCATTGGCAAACATCGGCAACGCCATCGGCCGCTTCGCCCGCACCCGCGGCTACACATTGATCCGCAACCTTGCCAGCCACGGCGTTGGCCGCGCCCTGCACGAATACCCCGAAGAAATCGCCACCTGGCCCAACCGCGACACCCGCCGCATCCACCGCGGCCTTGTGCTGACTGTCGAGCCGTTCCTGTCGCGCGGAGCCCACACCGCCAACCAAGCCCGCGACGGCTGGACGCTTCACGCCGAACCAACCGCCCCCGTCGTACAATACGAACACACCATCGTCGCCACCGATCGTGGAGCGATTATCGTGACGCTACCGGGCTGATGCGTAGAGTGGGTGAAACCCACCGCTCCGCACATCCCCCCTCTCCCCAAGCACACCACGGGGCAGCGCCCGTCCGCCGGGTGGGGCTGCAACAGAAGTTCTAAGCGCTTTATGCCTCAACCTACTCCCCAGAATTTCTGCGCGAGACACTGCAAAAGCGCCCGCCCGAGGGGGCGGACGGGCGCTGCCCGGCGGCGCTAGCGCCTTGATTCCGGGCGTTCGGTTTCGAAATCGAACATAACAAAGATAGAAAAAGACTTTCTGCGCATGCTACCAAGGTTACAAAACGGAGAACTGCCGCATGAGCATCGGAATAGATACGACATTTGATGTCTACTCAGACGCACGGGGGCGTGACCCGGATAGTCACAGCCCAACACTTCGCCGTTATCACAAGATACTTTGGAGCAAACCTTTGCCGGACGGCACGTGCTTTGATCTCTCAAATGAGCGCCCCGGAGATTACTTGCATCATAAATCCCAACGCGGAGAATTCATCTTATCCAGCGACTCGCTTGGGCACACATATAGATATGTTAAAGCCATGGCCGGGATCATCACCCAAGTTCCTGACAGAGATTTGGATAAATTCTTTTCAATTTGCAGCACACCGGGTGCTTACATTGTCTTCCCTGCGCGTAAGATTGAGGGAAAAACCACAATCAACGCAGCACGCGGCCTGAATAGTAAAATTAGAGATCGTTTTGACCTGACACTAGAGTGCATAAGGCTTCACTATCTAAACGAAGAAAGCCCACTCAGTCTTGTTTTGCTGCGCTACGCTGATTTCTTTGTACTATTCAATGATTTTCAGGGATATGTCGACTTTTTCCTGTTGCAGGATCTGATTTCAGAAGACGGAGCTTCAATCCATTTTTTCCTGCCCTTCAAAGGTTTTGACCACCCGCCCCTACCTTCTGATGTCGATGCTTATCTGGCATATCGTGACAATATGATTGCCTTTGTCACAGCGCGCAATCGACGCATCACCAAACAAGAATGACCAGTGTAGGGCGGGTGAAACCAACCACCCCCCAATCCTTAAAAACCCCTTACCACCCCTCCCCAACCCCTTGACTCCAAACCCATCTCCCCCCTGTCCACGCGTGGACACACCCCAATCAAACTGTCGGATCATCCACATAATTCCGCCAGTTATGCGCCTCCTTGAACCCCAAAACCTCCCGCACCTTCCGATTGGAAAGCAAACTCTCCTGCGCCCCAACCGGGCGGCTTAATGGCACCTTCGGAAAGAACCGCGCCAGCAATTCCTGATTGCTCTGGCACACTGAGTTGGTGTCATTGCAGGCGTTGAACACCTGAAACCCCAGGCCATCCTTCTGCAAAGCCAGATCGACAATCTGCCCCAGATCCCGCGCATCCATGTAACTGAAGGTAATCCGCCGCCGCTGCCCTGGCTCTGCAAAGAACCCCGGAAACCGCGTGCGATATTCTTGCGGCTCAATCACATTCCCAATCCGCAAAGCATAAATATCATTGCCAAACCGCCGCTGAAAACTCCGCGCCGTCGCCTCATTGACCTTCTTTGACATGCCGTAGCTGTCCATCGGATCAATATCGTAGTCCTCCTCCAGCGGCAAAACTTTTGGGTCCACAATTCCATTCGAAAAACAAATTCCATAGGTCGTCTCTGACGAGGCAATAATCACCTTCGGCACGCCCACCTTACAAGCCGCCTCCAGCACATTATAAGTGCCCATCACATTGACCCGGTAGGTCTCATTCTCCGCCTGCAACATCAGCGCGGGCACCGCCGCAAAATGTACTACCGCATCAAACCGCGGAGCCGCCCCCGCATCCAACTCAGCCCCATCCATATGCGCGCTCATCGCATTGAACATCTGCCCCGAGTCACAAATATCCGCCTGCAAATCCGCCACCCCCGGATGCCGCAGCGCCACCCGGTCCACGTTCAAAGCCTTATGCCCCGCCGCCGCCAGATATGCGACCACATGCCGCCCCGCCTTGCCCGACCCGCCCGTAAACAGCACCCGCATCGCAGTCTCCTTGCATTTTGTACATTTTAGTGTATATTTCATCGCACATCACAGGAGCCCGCCATGACCCGCCTCGCCACACCCCAGATCTGCACCATGACCGAACTGCGCGAGCCGCAAAAGGTCTTCGACCGCGCCGGCGGCCAACCCGTAGCCATCCTAAAAAACTCGGCCCTCGTGGGCTATCTGGTGCCAGCCGAGGCTGTCGGCAAGGTTGATCACACCCCGATCACGCGCGAGGAGTTGTTGGCACATCTGGCCGCCACCCGCGACGCCGTTCAGCCCGTGCTCGACTATCTGAAAGACAAATGACGTTCCGCCTGCTCACCCCCGAACTGGTCGAAGCCATCCATGATGCCGTGCTCAACCCCGGCGAATTGCAGGGCCGTGCGCTGAACAAATCTCTGGAAGGCGCATTGGCACGCGTCGACAATCGCCTCGCCTACGGAATGATCGACGATGCCTTCGATCTGGCTGCGGCCTATACCATCGCCATCGCGCAAGGCCATTGCTTCAACGATGCCAACAAACGCACCGCTTTCCGCGCGATGAACGCGGCCCTTGCCTTCAACGGCATCCAGATCCCTTGGACCGCCCTCGAAATCGGCCCGGTCATCATCCGCGCCGCCCAAGGCCTGCTGGATGAAGGCGAACTCGGCCATTGGCTGCGCACCCACCTCTAAGTTGGCCTGCAAAACCCCCACATCTTGCGCCCCCTCCCCCGCATCTGATCTAAGGACTGCAACAAGCCGCATAACAAGAATCGAGCACGCATGGCCCCCGACCTCCTCTCTGGTTCGCCCGACACTTACGACGCCTCGTCCATCGAGGTGCTGGAGCCGCTAGAGGCCGTCCGCCTCCGCCCCGGCATGTATATCGGCGGCATTGATGAGCGCGCCTACCACCACCTTGCCGCCGAAATCATCGACAATTCGATGGACGAAGCCGTCGCAGGCCACGCCAACCGCATCGAGGTCGAACTCCACGCCGATGGCTCCCTCACCGTGCGCGACAATGGCCGTGGCATCCCGGTCGATCCGCACCCGAAATTCCCCGACAAATCCGCGCTCGAAGTCATCCTCTGCACCCTGCATTCGGGGGGCAAATTCAACGGCAAAGCCTATGAAACCTCAGGCGGCCTGCACGGCGTCGGCTCCTCGGTGGTCAACGCGCTGTCGGACCACCTCTACGTCGAGGTCGCCCGCAACAAAGAACTTTACGCCCAAAGCTTCTCCCGCGGCACCCCCCTCGGCCCGATCGCCAAAATCGGTGCCGCCCCCAACCGCCGCGGCACCGCCTTCACCTTCCACCCCGATCCGCAAATCTTCGGCTCGCATCACTTCCGCCCCTCCCGTTTGCTCAGAATGGTCCGCTCCAAAGCCTACCTGTTTTCCGGCGTTGAGATCCGCTGGAAATCCGCCATCCCCGACGGCGACACGCCGATGGAAGCCACTTTCCACTTCCCCGGCGGCCTTGCGGATTACCTGTCAGATACGCTAGAGAAAACAACCACCTACGCCGACCGCCCCTTCGCGGGCAAAGTCAGCTTCCAGGAAAAATTCCAAGTCCCCGGCTCGGTCGAATGGGCGATCAACTGGAGCCCGGTGCGCGACGGCTTCCTGCAATCTTATTGCAATACCGTCCCCACCCCTGAAGGCGGCACCCATGAATTCGGCTTCTGGAGCGCCATCTTAAAAGGCATCCGCGCCTACGGCGAGCTTACCAAAAACCGCAAAGCCGAAATGATCACCCGCGACGATATGCTCGCCGGAGGCTGCGCGTTAATATCCGTTTTCATCCGCGAGCCGCAATTCGTCGGCCAAACCAAAGACCGCCTGGCCACCGAAGAAGCCACCCGCTACGTTGAATTGGCCGTGCGCGATCACTTTGACAACTGGCTGGTGTCGGATTCCAAATCCGCAGGCGCGATCATGGATTTCCTGATCCTGCGCGCCGAAGAACGCCTGAAACGCAAGCAAGAGAAAGAAACCCAGCGCAAGACTGCCACCAAAAAGCTGCGCCTGCCGGGTAAACTCACCGATTGCTCCAGCAAAACCCGCGACAATACCGAATTGTTTATTGTCGAAGGCGACTCGGCAGGCGGCTCCGCCAAAGGCGCGCGCGATCGTGAAACCCAAGCCATCATGCCGCTAAAGGGTAAAATCCTCAACGTGCTGGGGGCGGCTTCCGGCAAACTCAACGACAACTCCGAAATCCGCGATATATGTGAGGCGCTTGGCGTGCAAATGGGCAGCCGCTTCAAAGTCGATGACCTGCGCTACGATAAAATCGTCATCATGACCGACGCCGACGTTGACGGCGCGCACATCGCCAGCTTGCTGATGACCTTCTTCTTCACCCAAATGCGCCCGCTGATCGACAAAGGCCACCTGTACCTTGCCTGCCCGCCGCTCTACCGCCTGACCCAAGGCGCGCGGCGTCTCTATGTCGCCGACGATACCGAGAAAGAGCTTTGGCTGGCCAAGGGCTTGGGCGGAAAAGGTAAAATCGACGTGCAACGCTTCAAGGGCTTGGGTGAGATGGACGCCAAAGACCTGAAAGACACGACCATGAACCCCGCCACCCGCAAACTGATCCGCGTCACGATTGACGAGGATGCGCCGGGGGAGACCGGCGATTTGGTGGAGCGTCTGATGGGCAAGAAACCGGAGTTGCGGTTCCAGTATATTCAGGAAAACGCACGGTTTGTGGAGGAGTTGGATGTTTGACGATGAGAGTTTTGCATGAGGATATTGTGGATGAAAGCTAAGTTAGAGATTGAAATGCGGCTTCGATTTTTAAATTAATGGATTCGATCATTTTTTTGTTAAAATCATATCCCAAGAATGCATTGGTGTGCTCATTGGCTTCCTTCTTGCCCACATCTAATAACATTGAAAATAGTCGATATAAGCTAGCCACACCCTTAGCCCGTAAACTTATTTTTCCCAATTCTTCAATTGTGTATACAAGAATTTTTTTACGATCGTGGAGCATTGGCAGAACATGCTTTCTTCCGTCATCAATTTCAACCACATGATCCAAAAAATGACGAGCCGATAACCACAGTATTGCATCTGGCAGTTCTTCAGAGTCACCCCATAGCCCGTGCGCGAAATCATTCCGCAGATCAAAAGTTGATTTTGCACTTTTATCAATCCGTCGCAGAAGTTCTAGTAACTCATCAGTCAGGCAAGATAAGGCAGCCGCCTGAAGTAACGCTTTCTGTGTCGACGCAGTTTGTATACTTAAATACATTGATAGACCAATATGAGATTCGGTTCCAAGCATCGCAGAAAGAATTAGACCCCGCGCATTTTCTGCCAGCGATATACTGGCAATCGTTTCCATAATAAGTAGAGCTTCAGCAGGGCGCTTGCTGAGCGATTCCGAACCGTGACTGAAATTACAATTAAGCTTAACTCTGGATAATGGATTTGGCACTAGCTTCTTCCTTGTGTTTACAAACTTAATTTGCCTTGTTAAGGCTTATCCCTTTTAGTCCGGTCGGCCTACATGTTGACGCGGCGCAGAACCTCGCGTCTGCGGCTTTAGAGGCGACCCGGATCAGTTTTGATCGCTATGCTGAGTTATGGGTGGCG
>NZ_JAFCTX010000053.1:0-22724 GCF_049896245.1 Cypionkella sp. TWP1-2-1b2
GTTGTAAGAGCGCCAGTTCGTCGTGCGGTAGGTCGGAGGTGCAGGTTTGCTCATACCCTGCGACTAACACCTTGCAGTCACGCAGGGAATCCCTCACGATTTGTGCAACAGAGCCGATCGTCACGTAAGCGCGGCTGGCGCGCCGTCCAACAATTTGGTTGGACGGCGCGATGACTTCAGGTTTGCGAGCCGCCCACCGTCAGGCCGCCGATCAGCAGGGTGGGTTGGCCGACTCCGACCGGCACCCATTGGCCAGCCTTGCCGCAGTTGCCGATGCCAGGGTCGAGTTTCAGATCGTTGCCGATGGCGCGGATTTGCTTGAGGGCGGTGGCGCCGTCGCCGATCAGAGTGGCGCCTTTGACCGCTTCGCCGACGACACCATTTCGGACGCGGTAGGCTTCGGTGCAGCTGAACACAAATTTGCCGTTGGTGATATCGACTTGGCCGCCGCCGAAACCGACCGCGTAGATGCCGTCTTTGAGCGACGCCACGATGCCTGCGGGGTCGTCTTTACCCGATAGCATATAGGTGTTGGTCATCCGGGGCATCGGGATATGGGCGTAGCTTTCGCGGCGACCGTTTCCGGTGGCGCTTACACCCATCAGGCGGGCGTTCTGGCGGTCTTGCATATAGCCGACAAGGCGGCCGTCTTCGATCAGGGTGTTTTTCTGCGACGGGGTGCCTTCGTCATCGACGCTGATGCTGCCGCGACGGTTGGGGATGGTGCCATCATCCAGCACGGTGACGCCGGGGGCTGCGATCATCTGGCCCATCAGGCCTGCGAAAGCCGAAGTTTTCTTACGGTTGAAATCGCCTTCCAGCCCGTGACCGATGGCTTCGTGCAGCAAGATGCCGGGCCAGCCGGGGCCAAGCACCACATCCATCATGCCAGCGGGGGCGGGAACGGCATCGAGGTTCACAAGGGCGATGCGCAGGGCTTCTTTCAGCATCGGTTGCCAGTGGCTGGGTTCCATCAGCCCGGCGAGGCCATAGCGACCACCGCCGCCGGTGCCGCCTTGCTCGCGTTTGCCATTGGATTCGATGATCACCGAGACGTTCATCCGGGCCATCGGGCGCACATCGGTATAGCGCAGGCCCTCGGGGCGCAGGATTTCAACCTCTTGCAGGCCAGCGGCGATGGTGGCCGAGACTTGCACCACGCGGGGGTCAAGCGCGCGGGCATAGGCGTCGATCTCTTTCAGCAGGTCGATTTTGACGGCAAACACCGCGTCGGCCATCGGGTCGGCATCGCTGTAGAGTTTGATGTTGGTGCGTTTGGGGGCATCTGCCAAGGTGCCGCCGCCATCGCCGACTGCGAGGCGGGCAGTTTCTGAGGCGCGTTTCAGGGCGGATTCGGAGATTTCGGTCGAATGGGCGTAACCTGCGACTTCGCCGCGCACGGCGCGCAAGCCAAAGCCTTCGGAGGCGCCGTAGCTGGCGTTCTTGATCCGGCCGTCATCCAGTACGATGGCTTCCGAGCGGCGGCGCTCTAAGAACAACTCGCCATCGTCTGCGCCAGCGGTCGCTGCGCGCAGGGTGGCGAGGGCGGTGGCCTCATCAAGATGGGTCTCGAACGGGCGAAATGGGGCGTCGGTGGATGCGGTGGACATCAGGACAAGGCCTTTCGGGGCGCGATTTGGCCCGGTTGAAGCGAACTTAAGCGGCAGATCGGGGCATCGCAAGGCGGGGTGTGGGAGTTTCTTAGTGCGCAGTGCCACGATTGCCAGCGGCCTTGCGTGGGATTTTTGCTTTGATCTTGGTCAAGTGGCGCGGTTTTGCCGCAGCTTACTCTTGTCGGGAAGCGGGTAATATGGTTTCACGAACCAGAGATAACGGGATTCTGCCCCCTGTTTGGGCATGGTCAAAAAGGCGGCGTGAAAGCTGCCCTTGGATACGGGAAATGAACATGCGTCTTAAGTCGACTTTCAACGCTGTTGCGGCTGCCAGCCTTGGTCTGCTTATGCAGCCTAGCTTCGCCTTGGCCCAGGCTTTGGAAACCGTGGGGGCTCCGGTGCCGTATGGCACCGAGCATCAGCCAGCTGCGACCAACATCGCCCGCGATCTGCAATGGCTGGATCACATGATCCTGATCATCATCACGGTGATCGTGGCGTTTGTGACGCTGCTGTTGTTGTACATCATGGTCCGGTTCAGCCGGAAGCGGAACCCGGTGCCTGCGACTTTCACGCATAACTCGCCGTTGGAAGTGGCATGGACGATCATTCCGATCCTGATTCTGGTGTTTATCGGCTCGTTCTCGCTGCCCGCTTTGTTCGCCCAGCAGGAAATTCCGGTCGCCGATATCACCATCAAGGCGACGGGCAACCAATGGTATTGGTCGTATGAATATCCGGATGTGAAGGTCGGCGAGGCGGATACGCTGAAGTTTGACGCCTTCCGCATTGATGGTGCGATGAAGATTGATGATGCGGCGGCGGGCTGGGGTGATGATCAGCCGATGTCGACCGCTGAAGTTCTGAGCGACGTGGCGGTGAAGAAGCTGGCATATTACGGCTACAAGAAAGAGGATTTCCTGTTGGCCACCGACAATGCTGTGGTGATCCCGGTCGGCAAAACCGTGGTGATGCAGGTGACCGGCGCGGACGTGATCCACGCTTGGGCGATGCCAGCGTTCGGGGTGATGCAATCGGCGGTTCCCGGTCGTTTGGGCCAGTTGTGGTTCAAGGCCGAGCGTGAGGGGATTTATTTCGGTCAATGCACCACGCTTTGCGGTAAGGATCATGCCTATATGCCGATCACCGTTAAAGTCGTCAGCCAAGCCGCGTATGATGCGTGGGTTGCTCAGGCGACGACCACCGGCAATATCCGGCTCGCGGCGAACTGACACCCAAGCGACGGCACAGCGGGCCTCCGGTACTGGGGGCCTGCGTTAGACCAGAAAGCCAGGACGTTATGACCGATATCCGGTCTTTTGAGGCCCCGAAAGAAGCGGGATTTGGCGATTTCGTGCAGCTGTTGAAGCCGCGCGTGATGTCGCTTGTGGTGTTTACCGCGTTTGTGGGGCTGTTGGTGGCTCCGGTGCATTTGCATCCGGTGGTGGCTTTTACCGCGATTTTGTTCATCGCTTTGGGCGCTGGCGCGTCTGGCGCGCTGAACATGTGGTGGGATGCTGATATCGACGCGATCATGCGCCGCACCAAGGGGCGTCCGGTGCCTGCGGGTCTGGTGCAGCCGGGGGAGGCTTTGGCGATTGGGTTGGCGCTGTCGGGCATCTCGATTGTGATGCTGGCGCTGGCGACGAATATTCTGGCGGGGGCGCTGCTGGCGTTCACGATTTTCTTTTATGCTGTGGTGTATTCGATGTGGCTGAAGCGCTCGACGCCGCAGAACATCGTAATTGGCGGGGCGGCTGGTGCGTTCCCTCCGATGATCGGCTGGGTGGCGGCGACCGGGTCTGTCTCGGTTGAGGCGGCCTTGATGTTCATGCTGATCTTCATGTGGACGCCGCCGCATTTCTGGGCTTTGGCGTTGTTCATGAATGAGGATTACTCGAAAGCGGGGGTGCCGATGCTGACGGTGACGCATGGCAAGCGTGTGACGCGCAATCATGTGCTGGGCTATACTTTGGCGTTGATCCCGTTCCCGATTGCACTTGGATTTACCTCGATTGGTGGACCGGTGTATCTGGCGATTTCGGTGCTGTTGAACGCCGAGTTCCTGCGCGGGGCGTATCGGATCTGGAAGCGGGATGAAGTGATGGCCGAGGCCGACAAGTATAAGGTTGAGAAGGCGGTGTTCCGCTTCTCACTGCTGTATCTGTTCCTGCATTTTGGAGCACTTTTGGTTGAGGCTGTGCTGCACAGCTCTGGCATGGGGGGCTGGTGATGGCATTTCCTGCACCTGAACATGAGATTCACCGCAGGCGGTTTTCGCGCAACTTGGGCGTTGGGCTGACGCTGGTCTGCTTTGTCGCGCTGGTGTTCGCGCTTACCGTCGTAAAAGTGACCAATGGCGATCTGGGCCATGCCAATGATGCGCCGGGGATGTTGGGATCGACAGTGCCGATTGCGCCGGAATTACCTGCGCCTGCGCCTGCGCCTGCTGCGGGGGCGGTGAAGCCATGAGCAAGTCTGTCGATGCACAAAAGAAAACTGCCGCCATGTTGGCTGGGGTTGCGGTGGTGATGCTGTCTTTGTCCTTCGCGGCGGTGCCGTTTTACAACTGGTTCTGCCGGGTGACCGGCTATGCGGGCACCACTTCGGTCGCGGCAACCGGGGCCGATGAAGTGCTGGAGCAGACGGTGAAAATCCGCTTTGATGCCTCGCTCGAAGCCGGGATGCCGTGGGAGTTCCGCCCGATGGTGCCCTCGATGACGCTGCATATCGGTGAGACGGGCCTTGCGTTCTTTGAGGCCTACAACCCGACTGACAAGCCGGTGGGCGGACAGGCCAGCTATAACGTCACGCCAGATCAATCGGGCGGCTATTTCACCAAGATCGACTGTTTCTGCTTCACTGAACAGGTTCTGCAACCCGGTGAGCGGGTGCAGATGCCGGTCAGCTTTTATGTCGATCCGTCGATTGTGAAAGACCCGGAAGCCAGCCTGATCAAAGAGATCACGCTGTCTTATACCTTCCATGTTGCCGATATTCCGCAAAAGCAGGCTGCCAATACTGCGGTGCCTGCTCTTGCCGAGACACCCGCCAAGATTATAGAATAAAGATAAGAAAACCGAGGGAACCCGACCATGGCCCACGCCAAGAACCACGATTACCACATTCTTCCGCCGTCGATCTGGCCCTTTGCGGGTGCGCTTGGCGCGTTCATCATGCTGTTTGGCTTTGTGCTGTGGATGCACGGCTCGCAGCCCTTCGTCGGGCTTGGCGGCTTGGTACTGGTGCTTTACGTCATGTTCGCCTGGTGGTCGGAAGTGGTGCATGAGGGCCAGACCGGCGATCACACCCCGGTGGTGCGGATCGGCCTGCGCTATGGCTTTATCCTGTTCATCATGTCTGAGATCATGTTCTTCTCGGCGTGGTTCTGGACATTCTTCAAACACGCGATGTATCCGATGGGGCCGCTGTCGCCGCTTAAAGACGGGGTTTGGCCGCCCGAAGGCATCGTGATGTTCGACCCGTGGCATCTGCCGCTGATCAACACGCTGATTTTGCTGTGCTCGGGCTGTGCGGCAACTTGGGCGCACCATGCTTTGGTGCATGAGAACAACAACCGCGCGGCGATGAAGCAAGGCTTGATTCTGGCGGTGCTGCTGGGGATGCTGTTCACCTTCTTCCAAGCCTATGAATACAGCCATGCGGCGTTTGGCTTTGCGGGCAACATCTATGGCGCATCGTTTTTCATGGCGACGGGTTTCCATGGTTTCCACGTGCTGATCGGTACGATCTTCCTCGCGATCTGCCTGATTCGCACCTACAAAGGCCATTTCACGCCGGAACAGCATGTTGGCTTTGAAGCCGCCGCTTGGTACTGGCACTTCGTCGATGTGGTCTGGTTGTTCCTGTTCGCCGCCGTCTATATCTGGGGCAGCGCCTAACTTATCGGCCATAAGATCAGCGCGCGGGCCCGATGTGGCCCGCGCTTTGCGTTTCAGGGTTTGGGCATGAAATTCCGTCTGATATCGGCGCTGCTGCTGGGTTTGGCTGGCGTGGGGTTTCTGTGCAGCCTTGGCATCTGGCAAGTTGGCCGCATGTATGAAAAGCGCGCGCAACTGGATGAGATGACGGCGGGGATTTCCGAGCCTGCGGTGGTGGTGCCTGCGGTTTTGGACCCCGAGAAGGATCGTTATCGCCCGGTGATCGCGGCGGGGCGGTTTACAGGAGAGACGTTATATGTGCTGTCTGGCCAGCCGATGGTGGGGGCCGGGGTGCAGGTGATCTCGGTTTTGCAGATGGCGGACGGGCGGCGCTTGCTGGTCGATCGTGGGTTTCTGCCGGATGAGGAAAAGCATAAAAAGCTGCATGTCACCGATCTGACGGTGCAGGGCAATCTGATGTGGCCGCGTGACAGCAATCAATATACCCCGCCACCGGATGCGGCGACGGGGATGTGGTTTGCGCGGGATGCACAGGCGATGGCGGCGGTTTTGCACACAGAGCCGACATTTATTGTCGCGCGTTTGCCAACCGGTGACGGGATCGAAGCGATGCCGGTTGATACTTCGTCTATTCCCAATGACCATTGGGGCTATGCCATCACTTGGTTTTCGCTGGCTTTCGTTTGGGCGGTGATGACAGCGGGGCTGGTCTGGCGTATCAGGCGGCAAATCTAGGGGGAACGGATGCGGTATATCTCGACGCGGGGGCAGGCTCCGGTTTTGAATTTCAGCGAAGCGATGATGACGGGGCTGGCGCGGGATGGCGGGCTGTATGTGCCGGAAGTGGTGCCTGCGTTGTCGAAGGCCGAAATCGCGGCGATGGCAGGGCTGACCTATGAGGAAATCGCGTTTCGGGTGATGCGGCCGTATTTGGGCTCGACTTTTACCGATGCCGAGTTCAAGGGGTTGATTGCGAAGGCTTACGCGGGTTTCGGCCATGCGGCACGCGCGCCTTTGGTGCAGCTGGGGCCGAACCATTTCCTGCTGGAATTGTTCCACGGGCCAACTCTGGCCTTCAAAGACTTCGCCATGCAGTTGATCGGTCAGATGATGCAGGCGGCACTGGCGAAGACCGGTGAGCGCATTACCATCGTTGGCGCGACGAGCGGCGATACTGGGTCGGCGGCGATGGAGGCGTTTCGGGGCCTTGCCAATGTCGATCTGTTTATCCTGTATCCGCATGGCCGCGTCAGCGATGTGCAGCGGCGGCAGATGACCACGCCTTCCGAGGCGAATGTTTACGCCTTGGCGATGGATGGTGATTTCGATGATTGCCAGGCCCGCGTGAAGGATATGTTCAACGATTTCGCCTTCCGCGATGGCGTGCGGTTGGCGGGGGTGAACAGCATCAACTGGGCGCGGGTGCTTTCGCAGGTGGTGTATTATTTCTATGCCGCCGTGGCTTTGGGTGCGCCGGATCGCAGCGTTAGTTTCACCGTGCCGACGGGGAATTTCGGTGACATTTTCGCGGGTTATATTGCGCGGAAAATGGGGCTGCCGATTGAGCAACTGGTGATCGCCACCAACCAGAATGACATTCTGGACCGGGCGATGAAGACCGGGGATTATGTGCAGAACGGGGTGACGGCGTCGATCTCGCCGTCGATGGATATTCAGGTGTCGTCGAACTTTGAGCGGGCGTTGTTTGACGCCTATGGGCGCGATGGCGCGGCGGTCTCGGCGTTGATGGCGGAGTTGAAGGCGGGCGGGTTCCATATTTCGCAGGGTGCGATGGGCATGCTGCGTGAGACGTTTGCTTCGGGGCGGTGTTCGGAAGATGAGACCACGGCGACGATGCGACGCGCCTTTGCGGAAACTGGCGAAATTCTCTGCCCACACTCGGCTATTGGGGTGAAAGTGGCCGAGGAACATCTGGGCGCGGCCCCGATGATCACGCTTGCCACGGCGCATCCGGCGAAATTCCCCGACGCGGTCGAGGTGGCGATAGGCACGCGTCCCCAACTTCCCCCCCGCATGGCGGACTTGTTCGCGCGCCCGGAACGTGTCACCCGTGTGCCGAATGATCTGGGCGCTTTGCAGGCCCTGATCCGCGAAAGGATTGCCCGTTGAGCCTTGCATCTGCCGGACTGCGCCTGACCACCTTGCCGAACGGCTTCCGTATCGTCACCGAACATATGCCGGGGCTGCTGTCTGCCAGCGCTGGCATCTGGGTGATGGCGGGGGGGCGGCACGAGAAGCCCAAGCAGAACGGCATCGCGCATTTTCTGGAGCATATGGCGTTCAAGGGCACCAAGCGGCGCACCAGTTTGCAGATTGCCGAGGAAATTGAGGATGTTGGCGGCTATATCAACGCCTATACCTCACGCGAGATGACCGCGTATTATGCGCGGGTGTTGCAGGCGGATGTCGGCCTCGCCTTGGATGTGATTGGTGATATTGTCCTCAATCCAGCCTTCGACAAGAAGGAGATTGAGGTTGAACGGCATGTGATCTTGCAAGAAATCGGGCAGGCGTTGGATACGCCCGACGATATCGTGTTCGATTGGCTGCAAGAGGCAAGCTACCCCGATCAGGCGTTTGGGCGGACGATTCTTGGGCCGGAGGAGCGGGTTTCTTCTTTCAACCGCAAGGATTTGCAGGGTTTTGTCGCCGAGCATTATGGGCCGGGGCAGATGATCTTGGCGGCTGCGGGCGCTGTGGATCACGATGCAATCGTGAAACAGGCCGAGGCGATGTTTGGCAGCATGAAGGCCAAGCCCGCGACGACCTTCCAAGCGGCGACGTTTAAGGGGTCGGAGCGACGCGAGGTCAAGGATCTGGAGCAGGTGCATTTTGCCATGGCGTTTGACGCACCCGGCTATCGGCACCCGGATGTCTATACCGCGCAGGTCTATGCGATGACGATGGGCGGTGGCATGTCGAGCCGACTGTTCCAAAAGGTGCGCGAAGAACGCGGGCTGTGCTATTCGATCTTCGCGCAGTCGGGGGCGTATGAAGATGCGGGTCAGATCACCTTGTATGCGGGCACCAGTGCGGAAGAAATCGGCGAACTGACCCAGATCACCATGGATGAGTTGAAGCGCGCGGCGGATGATATGTCTGAGGCCGAGGTGGCCCGCGCGCGGACGCAGATCAAGGCCGGGATGCTGATGGGGCTGGAAAGTCCGTCAAGCCGCGCCGAACGCATTGCCCGATTGCTGGCGATTTATGACCGCGTGCCTGGGGTCGATGAGGCTGTCGCCCGGATAGACGCTGTGACGGTGGCCGATGTGCGGCGCTATGCGGGCGAGTTGGCACAGGCGGATTCGGCTTTGGCTTTGTATGGTCCGGTGGCTGATGCCCCCTCGCTGGAAGATATTCGCAAGCGTTTGGCGGCGTAATGCTGTCGTTCCGCCGCAGGCCAGTGGTTGAAACCGAGCGGATGACGTTGCGCTTGCCTGCGCACAGCGATTACAAAGCTTGGGCGGGTCTGCGTGAGGCTTCGGTAGAGCATCTGACGCCGTGGGAACCGGTTTGGGCGCATGATCACCTCAGCCGCAAGGCGTTTACCAACCGGGTCTATTGGGCGGGACGGGCGGAAGCCACGGGGACGGCGCTGCCCATGTTGATGTTCCGGCGCGAGGATCGGCAGTTGTTGGGCGCGGTGACATTGGACAATATCCGCCGTGGCCCGGTGCAGGCGGGCACCATGGGCTATTGGATCGGTGCGCCGTTTGCGCGGCGGGGTTACATGAAGGAAGCGGTGCAGGCTTTGGTGCATTTTTCCTTCGCTCAGCTTGATCTAAGCCGGATTGAAAGCGCCTGTTTGCCAGAAAACATCGCATCGCGCGGGGTGCTGGAGAAATCTGGCTTTAAATATGAGGGCGTTGCGCAATCTTATTTGCAAATCAACGGGCGCTGGCGGAACCATGTGTTATACGCCAACTTACGGAACGACCGACGTGGTCGCACGGACGTGGGTTGAGTCGCTGCTTTGCAGGCGGCAGCCCTACGCCGGAGCGGGTGGGGTCTTGTCTGGAGAGCCCAATGAGTGAAGTCAAAGTCCTGCTGTTGCGCGGCGTGAACGTGTCGGGCGCCAATCGCCTGCCGATGCCGGAGTTCCGGCAAATGCTGTTGGAACAAGGGCTTCAGCAAATCCACACCCATCTGCAAAGCGGCAATGCGGTGTATCTTGATCCGGGCGTGGCCGGGGTTGAGACGAAAATCACCACCGCGATGAAAGAGCGTTTCGGCTTTGCGCCGCCGATGTTCGTGATGGGCTTGAAAGAATACGATGCGATTTTGGCGGCGAACCCGTTCAAAAAACAAGGCGTGGCAGATGGTGCTGCGGTGCATGTCTATTTCTTGGCAAGCCCAGCGGCGGCTACGGCGGTGCAGGTTTTGTCGGCCCATGCGGCAAATGGCGAGCAGATCTTGTTTTCTGACAAGGCGGTTTATCTGCTAGCGCCGAATGGGATTGGGCGGTCTGTGCTGGCGACCAAGCTGGAGGCGGGTTTGAGCATGGTGAAGACCGCGCGCAACCAAACCTCGGCCACGGCGATTGCGGCTTTGGCGCGCACGATTGCCGTTTAAGCTGCCGATCCTTTCTTGAGGCTTTCAGATGCTGAACCCTGCCGATCCGGTTTTCGTTGAGGTCTTGCGTAAGCAGTTGCCCGAAGGGGCGCTGCACGCACCAGAGCCGCGGTATCTGGAAGAGCCGCGCGGGCGCTGGCAGGGTTTGGCGGGTGTGGTGGCGCTGCCCCGAACGGTGGCTGAGGTGTCGGTGGTGGTGCGGGCTTGTGCTGAGGCCCGCGTTGGGCTGGTGTCTTGGGGCGGCGGCACCGGGTTGGTCGGCGGGCAGTTGATGCCTGAGGGGCCAGCGCCCGTGGTGCTGTCGCTGGAGCGGATGGCGGCGTTGCGCGGCAGCTATCCCGAGGAAAACGTGCTGGTGGTCGAGGCCGGGATGATCCTCGCCGATGTGCAGCGTCATGCCAGTGATCTGGGCCGGGTGTTTCCGCTGGCTTTGGCGTCGGAAGGCACCTGTCGCATTGGTGGCAACCTTTCCACCAATGCGGGCGGCTTGAACGTGCTGCGCTATGGCAATGCGCGGGATTTGTGTCTGGGGGTTGAGGCTGTTCTGCCGGACGGCAGCATTTTCAACGGCTTGAAGCGGTTGCGCAAGGATAACACCGGCTACGATCTGCGGCATCTGCTGATCGGGGCCGAGGGCACTTTGGGCGTGATCACTGCGGCTAGTTTGCGGTTGTTCCCGCAGCCCGGCGTGGTGGGCACCGCGCTGTTGGCGGTGGAAAGCCCAGAGGCTGCGCTGAAATTGCTGTCGCTGGCGCAAGAGCGGCTGTCGGGGATGGTGTCGGCCTTCGAGTTGATCGGGCGGATGGGGTTGCAGTTTCTGGCCGAGCGTATCCCCGAGGTGAAGCTGCCGATCGGGATGCCGGAGTGGATGGTGCTGATCGAGATCGGTCTGCCTGCGGGCTTTGGCGTGGCGGAAGATCACTTGGGCGGGCTGTTTGAGGCGGGGCTTGCGGCTGGTCTGGTATCGGATGGCGTCATTGCGGCATCGGAAGCGCAGCGGGCAGGGTTGTGGCGCATCCGTGAGGCGATCCCGGAAGCCAACCGGATGATCGGGGCGGTCAGCAGCCATGACATTTCGGTGCCGCTGGGCTTGGTGGCAGAGTTTATCGCGAAAGCCGGGCCTCGGTTGGCGGCGATGGGCGATTTCCGGGTGAATTGCTTTGGCCATTTGGGCGATGGGAACTTGCATTACAACGTGTTCCCGGCTTTGGGGCGCAGTCGGAAAGATTATGAAGATCAACGCGATGCGGTGAAAACCTGCGTGCATGATCTGGTCGATGAATTGGGCGGGTCGATGTCGGCTGAGCATGGTTTGGGGCGGCTGAAGGTGGAGGATCTGGAGCGTTACGGCGATCCGGGCAAGTTGGCGGCGATGCGGGCGATCAAGGCGGCGCTAGACCCGTTGGGAATTATGAATCCGGGTGCCGTGCTGCGCGCATAGGCGGAGATTGGTTGATCTGCTGGCTGATCGGGGAACGGATCGCAGGTTTGGCCGTTTGAGCGTTACCATGCCGAAACAGGAGGACGAATCATGAGCTACGTTCAAGGATTTCTCGTCGCGGTGCCAAAAGCCAAAAAGCAGGCCTACATTCAATCTGCGCAAGCAGCGGCACCGATCTTTAAGGAATACGGCGCGCTGCGGATTGTCGAGACGTGGAGCGAAACGATTGCCGATGGCAAAGTCACCGACTTCAAGATGGCGGTGAAGGCCACACCGGATGAAGCGGTGGTGTTTTCGTGGATCGAATGGCCCGATCAGCAGACCTATGAGGCGGCGCATGCCAGGATGCAGACCGACGCGCGTTGGCAAGAAATGCCCGAGATGCCGTTTGACGGCAAGCGCATGGTCTGGGGCGGGTTTGAGCCGATCTTTGACACCCAAAGCGAGCCATGGACTGGGGCGGGCTTTGCGAGTTCATCCTGACGACAGGACATTTGGCGATCAGAAACGCCCTGCCGGAAAACCGACAGGGCGCTGGGGTTGGGTGGGTCACGTGTTGCAAGCAGCGTCACCCTAAGGCTGGGTTGGCCTTAGAAGCTCAGATTTAGAATGATTCGGTAAACAGGCCGTTAATGTTGATCGAGATTTGGCATTGGGCGATGTTTTGCGCCGGATTATGAGGCCCCGGATCAAGTCCGGGGCGGCGTGAGAAAGGTGGGGGCGGCGTTAAATCCCCTCAAAGGCGCAGAGTGCGTGAACTTCCATCCCCATGGATTCCAGCTTTTTGCGCCCGCCCAAGTCTGGCAGATCAACGACGAATGCGCAGCCGACCACTTGCGCACCCAAGCGTTCAATCAGTTTGATGCCGGCCTCGGCGGTGCCTCCGGTTGCAAGCAGATCATCGACCAACAGGATTTTCTCGCCGGGTTGCATCGCGTCTTCATGGACCTCGACCACCGCCTCGCCATATTCCAGCGTATAGGCTTGGCTGATGGTCTGGCCCGGAAGTTTGCCCTTCTTGCGGATCGGCACGAAGCCGGTCGAAAGCTGATGCGCCACCGCCCCGCCCAAGATAAACCCGCGCGCTTCCAGCCCGACCACCTTATCAATCCGCATCCCGGCATAGGGGGCGAGCAACTGGTCCACGCACATCCGAAAGCCGCGCGGATCGGCGAACAAAGTGGTGACATCGCGGAACAGGATGCCTTCATGCGGGAAATCGACGATGGTGCGGATGTAGTCTTTGACGGTTTTCATCAGGGTCCTCTTAGAAGTCGGGTCTGTTTACCATCAGCCAGAACACCGCGACAAGGGCGCTAAAGGCGGGGATGCCCAAGGCACACCAGATACGAAAATAGCAGGTGGCGCGGGCGGGGAGTGGCGTGTGGCTGGCAAGGGCAACGCCTGCAAGGTCGCGGATTCTGAGTTGCAGGATCACGACGGGCACCCAGCACAGGAAGGCGAATGTATAGAGCGCGTAGCTGGCGAGCAGCCACGGCTCGGTAAGGGTGTAGCCTGCGAGGTGGATCAGCCAAAGCCCGGTCAGCGGTTGGATCACCCCGGCGGGGGTGGTAAAAATCCAATCTGCGATCACCACGCCAGAGGCAACAGAGTGGATGGTTTCGAGCTTTCGAGTGCGCATCGCCCAGACCATTTGAAAGGCGGTGCCGATGCCAGTGCCGAACAGCAGGGTTGAGGACAATATATGCAGCCAGCGGGCGATGAGATACGGGTCCATCAACGTTCTTCCGCAAGGGCGAGATGGCTGAGGATCAGCGCGAGGATGGGCAGGTTCTTCAAGAGGCCGCCAAACGGATCAAGCCAGAGGGCGGGGGCGATGATCGTCAGGCCAAGGGTGTAGCCTAGCACCATAAGCAGTTGCAGAATGGCGGTGGTTTTGGGTCGCCAGTTGCGCAGCAAGGCAATGCCTAAGGCGGCGTCGGCTAAGCCTCCGGCTGTGGCGAGGATCAGAGCCAGGGTTGCGGGAAGGGCGATTTGGGGCAGGTAAGTCTCGGCGGGGGTGAGCAGGCCGAGGGCGGCGGAGGCGAGCCAAAGCGCGGCGAGGGTCAGGCGGATCAAGGGTTTGAGCAGGTAAAGCCGCGCTTGCCACAGGTCTTGCGTGCCAGCGGGGCGGGATTGCAGGAATTGGGTGAAGGCGCGAGGTTTGTGGCTTAGTTTCTCCAACAGCGGCGCGGGATCGGCCAGCACGCCCTGGTTCAGTTGTGCGACCGAGGTGGCCGAGATCGGGCCGATATTCAGCGCGTCACCAATTTGACCCAAGCGGCGGGCGAGCGGGATTGGGATGTGCAGCAAGGGGTGCTGTGGCAGGCCAAGCCAGCTTTGCGTGGCACGCAGGATGCCAGTTTGGCTGACGGTTTGCGGGCCGCCTATTTCCCAAATGCCGGGGCTGGGGTTTTGCAGGCACTCAAAGGCAATAGCGGCAAGGTCGCTGGCGTGGATCGGGTTGAAGGGTTGCTCGCCTGTGCCGATCACGGGGGTGACAAAGGGCAGGGCAGAGAGGGCGCGGATCAGCGAGGAGCCGCCGTAGGATGTATCGCCGAGCACAAGACCTGCGCGCAAGATGATCGCCTCAGTGGCGGTGGCGGCGGCTTCACCCGCGCGCCGCCAATGGGCGAATTGGGTGTCGGCCTCAATGCCAACGGCGGAAATCAGCAGGGCTTGGGTGCCGGGGTGGCGGGCGGCATAGGCGGCGCTGGGGGCTGTAACATGCACGGCCTCGAAGGCGCTCGCGGTGCCCGTCAGCAGCCCGACGGCGTTGATGATATGGGTGTTTTGGTCGAGATGCGGCTGCCAGAAGGCGGGGGCATGGGTGGCGCGGTTGCTGAAATCCGCGTGCAGGGTGGCAAAGCCCATGCGTTTCAGGCGGGCGGGGTTGCGGGCTTGGGCGGTGACTTGCACGCCTTTTTCGCGCATATAGAAGGCGATATGGCGACCGATGAACCCATCCGCCCCCAGCAACAGCACCTTCATTTTCAGTCCGGGCATTTCAACACGCGGCCTGCGACGGCGTCGAGTTTGGCGAGCAGGTCGGCGTCGCGTTTGTCCGGCGCGGTCATCAACGCGTAGCTCAGCGCGTGGTCGCAGCCATGCGGGCAGGTGGGGTGGTCCGGTAGCAGGGCTGGCAGGTTGGTGATCAGGCTGCGGGCGGCGTTGGCGTTGGCGGTCAGGGTTTGGATCACCGCCGCGACATCGACCGCGCCGTGATCCTCTTGCCAGCAATCGAAATCGGTAATCATCGCGAGGGAGGCGTAGCACAGCTCGGCCTCGCGGGCGAGTTTGGCCTCGGGCATGCCGGTCATGCCTATCACATCGGCGCCCCAGCTGCGGTAGAGGCGGGATTCTGCGAGGGTGGAGAATTGCGGGCCTTCCATCGCGAGATAGGTGGCGGTGGGGTGGGTTTTGATACCCGCCACTTGGGCCGCTTGCAGGCAGGCTGCGCCGAGGCGGGGGCAGGTGGGGTGGGCAATGCTGACATGGGCGACGCAGCCCTGCCCGAAGAAGGATTTCTCGCGCGCAAAGGTGCGGTCGATGTATTGGTCAACCAGCACGAAATCGCCGGGTTGGTAGTCGGCACGCAGGCTTCCCACGGCGGAGACGGCGAGGATGTCGGTGCAGCCGAGGCGTTTCAAGGCGTCGATATTGGCGCGGTAGGGGACGGAGCTGGGGGAGTGGACATGGCCGCGACCGTGGCGGGGCAGGAAGGCCATCGGGGTTCCGTTCAGGCGACCGATCAGGATTTCATCCGAGGGTTTGCCCCAAGGGGTGTGGACTTTGATCCAGCTTGCGCCCTCCAGCCCCTCGATTTGATAGACGCCGGAGCCGCCGATTACGCCGATCATGGGGGGCATTTTGGGGTCCTTTGGCTGGGGTTTGGCGGGAGTTTAGGGCGGGAACGGCAGGAGGGGAAGGGGGTGTTTGGCGAGGGTCCCAACTCGGGACCATTGTTTTTATGGGGGAATTTTAGGGGGGTGAGGGGTGTGGTTAATGGGGGGGTAAGATTGGCGTGCCGGCAAAGGGTTGCAAGCGGTACGGGCGCAACGCAGTGTGGGGATACGGGGTTTCTGGAGCAAGGGCAGAATGGATCGGTTGCTGGAGTTGGTGAAACGGGCGTTTGCGCCAGTGCCGGAGGCGGCGGCATTTTTGGCGGACTGGCCCGCCGTGACTGAAAGACGCGAGATTGTGGCGGGCACTTTGCCGGTTTGCGACTGGATACCGGAGTTGCAGGCAGAGACGGGCCCGGTCGATACCGCGGTGGTCGTGGCGCAGTTGCAGCAGGTCGCGGCAGATTTGTCGTGGCGGCAGACCTATGGTGCGGGCGATTTTGGCGCGGCGTTTCTGCGCGGCTATGGATGGAGCGAGTTTATCGGCTTGCGCGGGCCAGTCCCCAGCGCGCGGATCGCTTGCGGCGTGCTGCTGTTGGCACCGGGGATCAGCTATCCGTCGCATGCCCATGCGGCAGAGGAGGTTTATCTGCCAATTTCCGGTGTGGCGGAGTGGCAAATGGGCGTGGGTGCGTTCGTGCAGGTGCCTGTGGGGCAGGCGATACACCATCCAAGCTGGACTCCGCATGCGATGCGCAGCGGGGATCAGCCGCTCGCGGCGCTGTATTTGTGGCGCGGTGGGGATTTGGCGGCGAAATCGGTGATTTTGTAGCGATAGCCGCTGGAGCGCTCCGCGCGGGAGTATTTCGAAAAGAGCAAATTTCTGGGCGTGGTGCCGTGCCTATTCACCCTGCGACGGGATCAGCCCGGTTGACTGACAGGTTAGCGCGCAATGTCGAGGAGGGAGGTTTTTGCCAGTTGCTGCAACCACTTCAGTCTGTGCTGTTTGTTTTGATCTGCAAGATTGCGGCTCTCCAAGCCCGACCATCCGTTCAGGGCCGAAAACTTTTGAAAAAACTCAAACACCTCGGGCGCGGTTACATGGTCGGCGTATCCCTTCCGGAAGACAGCGGCGGCGGTTTGAAAACTGTCAAACGCCATGGTGTGCACAGGCCATTTTATCGCAAAATCGAACAGAAACGACATGACGTCCCGTAGCGCGTCATCTTCCTTTCTGTTTTCAAAATCTATGCCATAGACCGCGCCTTTGCGGCCGAAAACCAAGTTGCCGGGATGAAAGTCTCTGTGCGTCACGCAGCGTGTGCAGGGCAAGCCTTGGGCTTGGGCCGCGTGCCGCTCAAGCTGATAAAAATCCGCCATGAACGCATCGTAGTCAGCAATCAGCATCAGCTTTTCTTCGTGCCTTTTGAGCTTGTTCAGCAGCCAATTCATGTGTGGTTTGGCGTCGAATGGCGCAGGTTTCATCGTCGGCTGTTGAAAGCTGGAAATCCAGCGGCCTGCGTTTTGCAGATGGGTGCTGGCCTCGGTAAGATTGGCGAAATGCGGCAGGAGGTTTTGAAGCGAGTCACCTTTCACATATTCCATGATCAGGGCGCAGTCTTTTTCCACAAAGGCCAGGGCTTGCGGTGTGGTTAAAAGCGGGTCTTTCATCGCGGCATTGGTCGATTTGAGGCGTTGATATTGGTTGAGGATTTTGGCACGACCTGCCGCGTCAGGTGTACTAAGTTTGCAGACGAAGGTGGAGTTCTTGCCGCGTAGTTTGCAGCGAAACACCCATGTATCATAAAGCTTTGTCGGATCTTTGAGCGAGGCGAGCGCGAATTCTTCGTCCGGCAGAAATGCCCGCAAGGCGTGTCGAGCAGCTTTTACGCTATAGTCTGCATCGAGCATAATTCCAAAATTCCAACGGGTTATAGGGTGATTTACGGGATAATCTGACCCAAACGTGGGCGAATTATGCTGCGCAGGCAAGCGGTATTCGGGTGGATAGGGTGAGGGTGGTGCGAAGGGGCGCTGCGCTGAAGCGCACCCTGCGTTTGGCTGCGTGGTGGGGCGCGACCCACCCTACTTGCGGCATCTGGCCTTGGCGGGTAAACGTCGGCCAATCAATTTGCGGAGAGACCCCATGTCCATCGACATCGACACCGCGCGCAAGGTGGCCAAGCTGGCGCGTATCCGGGTGGAGGAAGCGGCTTTGCCGAAGCTGGCGGAGCAGCTTTCGGGCATTCTGGGCTTTATGGAGCAGTTGAATGAGGTCGATGTGACGGGCATCGAGCCGATGGTGTCGGTGACGCCGATGCGCCTCGCGCGCCGGGCGGATCTGGTGACAGATGGCAATCAGCGACGGGCGGTTCTGGCCAATGCGCCGGATGCGCGGGAAGGGTTTTTTGCAGTGCCGAAGGTGGTGGAATGAACGCGAACATGTCGGGGGGCGCGAACAGCTGGACCATTGCGGCGGCGCGGGATGCGTTGCGCAAGGGGGAGATTTCGGCGGTTGATCTGACGATGTCTTGCCTGACGGCGATTGATGCCAGCGATGCGTTGAACGCGTTTGTGCATAAGACGCCCGAGATTGCGTTGGAACAGGCGCGGGCGGCGGATCTGCGGCTTGCGGGCGGCGATGCGCCGGATATGTGCGGGATTCCGCTCGGGATCAAGGATGTGTTCTGCACCAAGGGGGTGGCGTCGCAAGCTGCGTCGCACATCCTGAAGGGGTTTGTGCCGGAGTACGAATCCACCGTGACCGCGAAGCTGTTTGGCGCGGGCGCGGTGATGCTGGGCAAGCTGAACATGGATGAGTTCGCGATGGGCTCGGCGACCGAGAGCAGCTGTTACGGGCCTGCGGTGAACCCGTGGAAGGTTGACAATGTGCTGCGCACTCCGGGAGGGTCCTCGGGCGGGTCGGCTGCGGCGGTGGCGGCGGATTTGTGTCTGGCGGCGACGGGGACGGATACGGGGGGCTCGATCCGGCAACCTGCGGCGTTTACCGGCACGGTGGGGATCAAGCCGACTTATGGCCGGGTCAGCCGTTGGGGCATTGTGGCTTATGCGTCGTCGTTGGATCAGGCGGGGCCGATGACGAAATCGGTGCGCGATGCGGCGATTTTCTTGGCTGCGATGGCGGGGCATGATGCGAAGGATTCGACTTCGGCCAATATCATGGTGCCGGATTTTGAAGCGGCTTTGACCGGGGATATTCGCGGCAAGAAGATCGGTATTCCGCGTGAGTACCGCATTGAGGGTATTCCGGCTGAGATTGATGCGCTCTGGGCGCAAGGCCGCGAGATGCTGCGCGCTGCGGGGGCCGAGATTGTGGATATCTCGCTGCCGCATGCGAAATATGCTTTACCTGCTTATTATGTGATTGCCCCGGCAGAGGCCTCATCCAACCTCGCGCGCTATGATGGGGTGCGGTATGGGCATCGGGCAGCACTGGCTGCGGGCGATGGCATCACCGAGATGTATGAGAAGACCCGCGCCGAGGGCTTTGGGCCAGAGACGCAGCGCCGCATCATGGTGGGCACCTATGTGCTGTCGGCGGGGTTCTATGACGCCTATTACAACCGGGCGCGTAAAGTCCGCGCGCTGATCAAGCGCGACTTTGAGCAGGCGTTTGCCTCCGGCATTGAGGCGATCTTGGCACCTGCGACGCCGACCTCGGCCTTTGGCTTGGGCGAGATGGATAAGGCGACCCCGGTTGAGGTTTATCTCAACGATGTGTTCACCGTGACCGCGAACTTGGCCGGATTGCCGGGAGTGGCGGTGCCGATGGGCCTTGATAGCAAGGGCCTGCCGATGGGGCTGCAACTGCTGGGGCGGCCTTGGGATGAGGCCGGATTGCTCAATCACGCTTATGTTCTGGAACGCGCTGCGGGGTTTGTGGCCAAGCCGGATAAATGGTGGTAAGCGCCAATATCAGAATAAACCGCCGAGGCAGAGACGATGCGTAGCTTTGTGATGATTTTGGCCGCCCTTGGGCTGGCTGGGTGTGGAACCGCTGTACCCGATTCGGGTGCGGGCGTGGGGTTTCAGGATTATAATGCCTATAACGCGCCTGCCCCGGTGACGCCTGCACATGCGGCTGGGTTCACACCGGGCGGGGCACTGGCTGCGATTGACAAGGCCGAGGGCAAGAACACTGACACGGCCTTGACGCCGACCAATGTGCCACTCAGCGCGCAGGCGGCAAGTTCGCCCTATGCCGCGCCATCAGCACAACCTTATGGCCAACCGCAGGGTGCGGTGATTGGCAGCGGTGAGCGCGCGCGTGGCAATGCGCCAGCAGGGATTGCCGAGACCACATCCGAGATGGCGAATGTGCCGGGATCGTCGGCCAATGTTGGCACCGTCTCGGACGAGCAAGACTTTCAGGCGGTGACCAAGCGCGAAACCATTGAGAGCGACAAGGCCCGGATTGAGCGCAACCGCGCGCAGTATCAGGTCGATCAGCCGACGGCTTTGCCACAGCGCAGTGGCAGCGACGCGCCGAATATCGTGCAGTTTGCGATTTCGACCAACCACCCCAAGGGCACGCAGATGTACAAACGCGGCGGGTTGCGGCTGAACAGCTATAACGCGGCTTGCGGCAAGTTCCCCTCGCCGGACCTCGCGCAAGAGGCGTTCTTGGCGGCAGGGGGGCCGGACCGCGACCGTAAGGGGCTGGACCCGGACGGCGATGGCTATGCCTGCGCTTGGGACCCGACGCCGTTCCGGGCTGCCGTTCAGAATTGAGCTTGAGTGACACAACGCCGCCTTGGCCCTCGCCGAATTTTGGCGACCGGCGAGGCGGCGTTTTGCCATCCATCATCGTGATTCATTACACCGCGATGGCGTCTTGCGCTGCGGCGCGGGCGCGGCTGTGCGATCCGGCATTTGAGGTTTCGGCGCATTGGTTGATCTCGGAAACCGGAGTCGTTGAGGGCTTGGTGCCGGAGGCGTCAAGGGCGTGGCACGCAGGCGCGGGGGAGTGGGCGGGCGTTACGGATGTGAACTCGGCCTCGATTGGCATTGAGCTGGCCAATACCGGGCTTCAGCCGTTTGCGGAACCGCAGATGACGGCGCTGGAAGGTTTACTGGCAGGGATCATGCAGCGCTGGGCGATACCCGCGCATCGCGTGATTGCACATTCGGATATGGCGCCCAGCCGCAAGGGCGATCCCGGAGCGCGGTTTGATTGGCGGCGGTTGGCGTTGCAGGGCTTGGCGGTGTGGCCTGAGGCTGCGGAGGCAGATGTTGCGGCCTTCCTGCCCGCGCTGCGCCGCTTTGGCTATCCAGATGCGGCAGAGGCTGATCTGCTGGCGGCGTTCCGGCTGCGGTTCAGGCCATGGGCGCGCGGGGCGCTGGATGCGGTGGATGCGGTGGATGCGGGGTTGGCCTGCGATCTGGTGCGGCGGTTTGAGGCCTGAGGTACGCATCAAGCCTGACGGCTTTCTTCGTTTCGGGCCTGCAAGCGCGACGCGCGCCGAAAAGGCTTGAAGCGGCGCGCGGTTGCGCCTATTGCCGCCCTCGCGCGGATGGCTGGATGACCGCGGGGTGCAAGCCCCGAGGAAAGTCCGGACTCCATGAAGGAAGGGTGCCGGGTAACGCCCGGCGGGGGTAACCCCAGGGAAAGCGCCACAGAGAAAAGACTGCCGTGGTGTTCAGGGCTTGCCTTGGACGGATCTGCGGTGATGGTGAAACGGTGGGGTAAGAGCCCACCACGGTCTTGGTAACAAGAACGGTATGGCAAGCCCCACCCGGAGCAATGCCGAATAGGGGCCTCGCGTGGGTTCGGTCCGCGACTGTCAAAAGCGCAAGCTGGCGACGACAGCGGAGACCACCACACGGATCTTTCAGCCCAGAGGCCCGGGTTGGCAGCTTGACTGCTCGTGGTAACACGGGTGGCAGAGGAATGGTCATCCAGAGGGCATCCGCCGTAAGGTTGGGCCCTTGGACAAAATCCGGCTTACAGGCCGTCCGCGCAATTTTTCGACCCCAGTCATCTGGTATCTGCGAAAGCGTATCGTGATGTAAAACACGCTACGGCTATGGCTATGGATTGCTCTTTGCTAAATACTCAAATTCTAAGGCTTGAGGCCCGCCTTCCACCCGAAATCGTGCCGTTCCGTCGTCCCAAGCACCCACCGCGCGTAAGCGCTGACAGACTTGCGCGGCACGCGCGCAATTAGATCACCGCCAGATCGCAGAACTTGGCGTTTGGCTGTTGACTCTGCCGCCTTGATCCGTAAAAGGCAGGCTTCAAGAGATTTCGCAGGGCAACGGTGTTGCCTTGATGCAGGAGAGACGACTATGGCCAAACCGGCGACGATCAAGATCCGTCTGAACTCGACGGCTGGCACCGGGCACTTCTATGTGACCAAGAAGAATGCTCGGACCATGACCGAAAAGATGACGGTCAACAAGTATGACCCCGTCAAGCGTCAGCATGTTGAATACAAAGAAGGCAAGATCAAGTAATGATCTTGTCCTTCTAAGCCCGTTTCCCCTTTAACTTCATAAGGTTAAAAGGCAGTCAAAAGCGGGGGCAAAAGTTGTGTAGGTGATTGTGTAGGCAGTCGCAACGATACTGGGGGTGTTGCACAGATGCAGCGCCCTTTTTCTTTTGGAATTTATCTAGGCAGTCCGTCTCATCGAGTACACGCCCGTCCTCTAGGTGTTTGATCCCGGACTTTGATGGTGCGATCTTTTCCTCCGAATGGAAGGAGGCACTATGGGACAGGTTCTTCACGGCAGCGCCACCACGACTGAGGCAATCCGTCCGTTGCCCGGCAGGTGATTGCTTTGCAATCGCCGAGAGGGGAGCAATACAAAATAGTGAAGAGGGCTTGAGGGCGTTTTCGGCGCGCTATGGGATCAATCAGAAGACGGTGGCCAAGTGGCGCAAGCGGACGTCGGTTGCCGATCTGCCAACCGGGCCGAAGGACGCCAAGTCGACAGTGCTGACGCCTGATGAAGAGGCGATCATTGTCGCGTTCCGGCGGCACAGGCTGCTGCCGCTGGATGATTGCCTCTCTTCACTGCAGCCTTCGATTCCACACCCGAGCCGATCATCCCTGCACCGCTGCTTACAGCGGCACGATATCAGCCGCCTGCCCGAGGTTGACGGCGACAAGCCCGCGAAGAAAAAATTCAAGGCCTATCCGCTCGGTTACTTTCACGTTGATATTGCTGAGGTTCAGACAGCCGAAGGCAAGTTGTTGTTGATTTTCATCCAGAAGTGAGCCGGGTTTTTCACCGAGAAGTGAGCCACCTCTGATTATGGATTTCGGTTCATGCCGGGGTCAAGCTGTGTGTTGTCTCCTTCTTTTTCTTT
>NZ_JAFCTX010000054.1:0-22047 GCF_049896245.1 Cypionkella sp. TWP1-2-1b2
TTGCGCCATTGACGCGGCTTGGAAGGCCCGTGTTTCTTGGCGAACCACTCGCCTTCGCCCTCAGACTTGATCCCTGTACTGTCGATCAAGAGATGCAGTGCGCCGGTGCTGGGGCGATATGCGGGGGGGCGCAGCGCGGCATTTCGCTAGCGTCTGGCTTTTTCACCGGGGAATCCAGGCGGAATCCACTTGGTTAAAAATCTTGCACAAAAAGTAGCAATATCAGTATCTTATGAAATCACGATCTGGCCGTGCTGGATTCTTTTGCGGAAGCCACCTGAGCCAGTTTGCGGAAGCCACCAAATCCACTTGGTGGAAGCCACCCACTCCAGAATCCACCGTAACCACTCCGTTGGCACCGCCCGCCTGAGCCTGGGGCTTTGATCTAAGACCCGTGTTTAACGACGTCGTTAACGACGTGTTTTATGCGGGGTGTGCGATGCGGGGCGAAATTCTTGGGGTGGAGCGGCGACGCTTCTGGCGGGACGAGGACAAGCTCGAGATTGTTATGGCGGTGGGCATCGGCGGGGCGACGGTGACGCAGGTTTCGCAGCGCCATGAGGTTACGCGGCAACAAATTTATGCCTCGCGGCATCGCCTCAAGAAGAAAGGTCTGTGGTCGCCCGATTGCGGGGTGCTGTTTTTTCCTATGGATCTACCTGTCGCGGCCGGGGTTCCGGCGGCGCAGTCTCCAGTTGTTGAAAGAGCGCCACCGAGTGCGGTTGAATTACGCTTACGGTGCGGCTGCTGTCTGCATTTTGATAGCACTATGGAGCCGGAGCGGCGCTGACGTCTTTGATCCGCGCGGTGGAAGCCGCATGATCGGGCCTGGCACCGGTGTTCGCGTGTATTTGGCCTGCGGCGTGACGAATATGAGGAAAGGGATCGCTGGATTGGCGGCTCTTGCTCAGGATGTCCTGCATCAGAAACCCGCCAGTGGCGCAGTCTTTGCATTCCGGGGGCGACGCGGGGATAGGATCAAGTTGCTCTATTGGGATGGCCATGGGTTTTGCCTTTATTACAAGGTTCTTGAGCGGGGCCGATTTCCGTGGCCGAGCGCCAAGGATGGGGCGGTTCGGCTGACCTCTGCGCAGCTCGCGATGCTCTGGGAGGGGATCGATTGGCGACGTCCGGACTGGGGGGCTCCGCCCGCGCGAGTAGGTTGATTTTGCGTCCGTATTTACGTTATTTATATGGTGCTTTAGCCTGATTTTTGGTAGTCAGGCGCATGTTGAAACATGCCAAAAATCTGCCAGATGATCCCGCCATTTTGAAGGCGATGATCGCGGCTTTTCAGGTGGAAAATGCCCGGATCGAGGCGGAGAATGCCAAGATGACGGCCACGTTGCGGGTCCACGACCAGTTGGTTCAGGCCCTTCGCTTGCGGATCGCCAAGCTGCAGAAACTGGCCTTCGGCAAATCCTCTGAAAAGATCGAGCGCGAGATTGAGCAGCTGGAACTGGCGCTCGAAGATCTGCTGGTCGCCGTGGCCGAGTGTGATGAGGCTCCCGTCGACGAAGCGCAGGACGAGCCGTCGCAAGAGCAGCCCTCCGCACCCGCCTTGCGCCGCCGCCCGCGTGTCTCGGATGAAACGCTGCGGGAGCGCCGCGAGCTTGATACTGGCACCTGCTGTCCTGACTGTGGCGGCGATCTGCGCGTGGTGGGCGAGGATGTCAGCGAACTCCTCGACATGATTGCAGCCTGGATGAAGGTGGTCCAGATCGCCCGCATCAAGAAATCCTGCCGCCGCTGCGAGCGGATGGTGCAGGAGCCAGCCCCCAGCCGCCCGATCCCGGGCAGCATGGCGGGCCCGAACTTTCTGGCGCATGTGCTGGTCTCGAAATTTGATGATCACTTGCCGCTCTATCGCCAGCACGAGATATTCGCCCGCATGGGTGCAGATATTCCCGAAAGCACGCTTGTCGGTTGGTGTGGCCGTGCCATGAAGACCCTGTCTCCGCTGATAGAGCGCATCGAGGCCGACATCATGGGCAGCGATCTACTCCATGCCGATGATACGCCGATCCGGGTGTTGGATCGGTTCTTGCGCGACAAAGGGCTTAGCAAAGGCGTCAAACAAGGCCGGATATGGGCTTATGTCCGCGACCAGCGCCCTTGGGCGGGGACTTCACCACCCGGGGCAGTCTATCGGTTCGCACCCGACTGGAAGGAAGAGCACGTTCTCGGCCATCTGGCCAACGTCCGCGGCATTCTGCAAGCTGCCGGCTACAAGGGCTATGCCAAGCTTTACGAGCCTGAACCCGATGGTGTGCCGCGTTTGCGCGAAGCAGCTTGTTGGGTCCACCTGCGGCGCGACTTCCACGATTTTTGGGCATCGACCAAGTCCGAGATCGCCCGCGAGGCGCTCGACCGGATCGGCAAGCTCTACGACATCGAGCGCAACGTCAACGGCCAGCCCGCTGACGTCCGCCATGCGGCGCGTCAAAGGCTGAGCCAGCCGAAGGTTGCGGCCTTTTTTGCCTGGTCCGAACAGCAGCTCCTGCGCGTTCTGGGCAAGAACGACCTGGCCAAGGCCTTCCGCTATGGCCTGAGCCGACAGGAGGCCTTCAGCTTGTTCCTGACTGACGGCCGTGTCGCCATTGATAACAATCCCGCCGAGCGCGCCCTGCGCCCGATTGGAATAGGACGGAAAAACTGGCTATTTGCAGGGGCCGATACCAGCGCGGAGACCCTCGCGCGTGCCATGACCGTTATCGAAGCCGCCAAGCTGAACAGCCTCGATCCGCAGGCCTATCTTGTCGATGTCCTCGACCGAATCCATGATCACAAGATCAACCGCTTGGACGAACTCCCGCCGTGGAACTGGGCACCGATTGTTGCTGATCACTCAGCGACTGCCTGATGTCCGCAGTCACCCACGTCTGCACCATCGACTACGTCGCCAAAATGTTGGACGAGGATGTCGAGCTTCTCGAGGCCATCGCCTACAATAGCGACAACCTGACATACGGGAGCATTATAAGCGTTTACGTCGGCCCCGACGAAACGATCACAGCCCTGACCGATGACGGCATCGAAGAACTAACGGATCTGATCAAAGCCGCCCGTCTCACCGCCAAGACCTGGTATGAATTCCTCGATGACTTCGTGGACGACACCGACCTCGTGCTGCGGATAAAGGCTAAATCACCGCGGTAGCAATGGAGCGGTTACGCAGGATCCCGATGCATGGGACAAGCTGACGGCTTTGCTTGGAAAAACTTGGACGCATGAAAGCGGCGCGGTCATGCAACTGTCCAAACTCGCCATCGACACCGGATATGAGGCCCCTGCAGTCTATGCGTGGTCCCGCACCGCCGATTACACCCAAGTCACGCCGATCAAGGGTGTTGAAAGCTTCAACCGTTCGACGCCGGTGTCGGTGCCAACCTTTGTCGACGTTACCATCGGCGGCAAACGGCTGCGCCGGGGCGCACGGCTCTGGACCATCGCCGTCTCAACCTTCACGGTGGAAACCTACCGGTTCCTGCGGCTGGAACGGCCGAGCGATGAAGATCAGGCGCTGGGCGTCTGCGATGCACCCGGCACAATGCATTTGCCCGCTTGGGCCGACACTGAATGGCTGAAGCAGCTGATGGCCAAACAGATGGTGACCGTCATTGATCATCCGGTGTAGAACAACTTGCCATCTAAAAGAAAATCGAAATGCAGGTCGGCTGACAGAGTGATGCGTCAATAGCCTTTCACCACTTCATCTGTCGCTTGATGCACGTCTGCCAGTTGGGCGGCAACAGCAGAGATAAGGAGGCGCACATCCGTCAGCAGCGAAGCAAAATCATAGCCCTGTGCCAGCATCTGGCGGATCATACTAGGCGAACCCGTGTGAATCCCGGCTATCTTCCCCACCGCTTTGGTGCGGATGGCAATGGTCGAGATCGCCTGTAAAACTTCTAGCACCGTCGGCTCCAATGTGGGTTCGTGGCCCAGCGACATGCCAAGATCGGACGGGCCGACATAGACTCCGTCGATCCCATTAACCGCAAGGATTGAATCCAGATTGTCCAGCGCCTCGCGGGTTTCTATCATGGCCAGCACCATAATCTTGGCGTTGGCGGCCTTAGCGTAGCCGGTGCCGTAAACCATATTCGCTCGTGTCGGTCCGAAGGATCTGCTGCCTAAGGGCGCATACCGCGTGGATTGTACCAGACGGCGGGCATCCTCGGCGGTGTTAACCATCGGGCAGATCACGCCAGAAAACCCCGCGTCGAGGCATTTCATTACGATGCCCGGTTCGTTCCACGGCACCCGGGCTAAAACTGGGGCGGGTAGGCCTTGCAGCACCTGCACCATTGTCAGCGCCATTTGGTAGTCGATAAGCCCATGCTGAAGATCAACAGTCATCAGATCGAACCCCTGCCGACCCATGATTTCAGCAGTCACGGCGGAGGGAATGGCGCACCAGCCGTTCACGGCTTTGCCTCCGCAGGCAAAATGGGCGTGCAGGTCGGTAATGGGCATGGAAGCGGTCCTTACAGGGGCTGGTCAAGCCAGCGGAGCAGTTCAGTGGCGGTTCGGGCAGGTTGTTCCAGCGTGGGAAAGTGGCCTGCGCCTGCGATTATCGCAAGACTGGATTGCGGCATCAGATCATGCATCAGGTCGTGGCGGTCCCGCGGGCACAGCCGGTCCCCTTCGCCCATCAATACGAGAGCGGGGCCTTTGAAGGTGGCCAAAGTGGCCCGTTGATCAGGGCGGTCGCGCAGGGCGCGGGACTGGCGTGCAAAGATTTCGGGGCCAAGGGCTAAGGCCATATCCATGCAAAGATCGAGGTTGTTTTCGCGGTCGGGACCAGGAAACAAGTAGTTGGGCTTCATTTCTTCACGCAGCACGCCTGCCAAGTCTCCTGACAGGGCGCGGGCAATCTGGCGGCCCCGGTTCGCCTGGACCTCTGGTGCCTCGGCGCGCGAATTGGTGTCGAGCAACGCAAGGCGCTCTACCCGGTCCGGGGCTTGGCGCAGAACCTCCATCGCCACAATACCACCCATCGACAGTCCGGCCAGCGCAAAACAGGGCGGGGCTTTGGCTATGAGGTGAGCGGCCAGTGCCTGCATCGTGTCGGCCTCGGTTGGCAGAACATGCTCGACCGCGCGCGGGTGCAAAAGCGCAGCCAATCCGCCCCACATGCGGGCATCGCACATCATGCCAGGGATTAGGACGAGCGGGGTCATTTCACCCTACGGGCACCTTCGGACGGCATGGCGAGCTTGGTCCAAGCGATTTCCGGGTCCACCGCGCCATACCCGGCGAACGTTTCAAAACCGCAATCAGACCCGGCGATCACGCGATCAGTACCAAGTATGGAAGTGAAGCGTTCCAGCCGCTGCGCCACGAGGTGAGGATGTTCGACGAAGTTGGTGGTAGTGTCCACCGCGCCAGAGAACAGAATTTTATCTTCTGGGATTTTCTTCGCGTGGTCACTTAAAACTGTCCATTCGTGGCCGTGGCGCGGATTGGCGTTCTCAAACAGGATGTATCTGGCGGGAACTTGCATCAATAGCGGGAAAACCGCCGCCATATCGATGTCGTAGACATGCGGGCCTTCGTAATTTCCCCAGCAGATGTGCAGACGGATGCGGTCTTGCGGTAGGCCTTGCAGGGCATGATTCAGCGCCTCGACATGAGTAGCCGCGACTTTGAGAAATTCATCGTCACTCAAGCTGGCGAAAAGCATGTGGCGCGACAGGGCAAGGTCGGGGCAATCCAGTTGTAGATCAAGCCCGGCATTGAGGATCGTTCGGTATTCGTCACGCATCGCATCGGCCAGCGCCAAAAGATAGGCCTCGCGCGTCGGGTAATGGGCATTTTGTAGGAACAGCGAGATCACACCTGGTGAAGCTGCTTTCATAAAGCCACCAGCAACCCTATGGGTCGCCATCGCCGACGTCAAATTGGCAATATCTTTCTGCAACTCTTCCTGCCCCTTCGATGCGACCCGGCCGATACATTGCGGCCGGGCATATTGCGGCCGGGCATATTGCGGTGAGCCTCCCTCTTTCGCGAGACGGTCAAGGAAGGTCGGGAACAGTTTTAGATCGGCAGGCGCATTGCGCGCGCTATCACCGCCAAAGCTAGTGTAGCGGTCTTTGACATAAGTAGCGTAGCTGATCTTCGACACTTCGCCATCCGACATGATGTCAATGCCTGCAGCATTCTGACGGCGCACGTTTTCGGCTACCGCCGCCGTCATGCAGGCATCAATGGCGGCGGGGTCGTAAACGTGGCCCTTTTCGCGCGCAAAGAGAAAACCGACCACGGTTTGCGGCCGGGGAAGTGAGCCTACATGAGTCGAAAGCAGCGGCATGATTTGTCCTGTGCAAGCAGGTGGCGGGGCGAACCCTGCTCTACCAATGTGGCACCCCGTGGGGTGGAGTTAACCCAGCGATCACAGCAGGCGGCCGGTCACCCCCGCTGGATCCTCGGTGCCGATGACGCGATACAAAGAGGCTTCTCCGGTCATCGACGGGGTCAGCGCATGTTCCAGCCCCGGCGGAATTGCAGCGGTATCGCCGGGGTTAAGAACCGTCGATCCCCCGCCCCAAGTCAGCCGCCAATGCCCACGCATCGGCATCAGAATCTCGTGCCGGTTCTGGGTGTAGCGCGCATTGGAGATAGAGTTGCGCGACAAGAGTTCCACCTCGAACCCCGGGCGATCCCGCAGCTTGCCTTCCGAGCCGATTACCTTGGCAGGCTGGTGATCTGACAAAGCCATTAGATCCTGATAACGCGCGACACAGTTCGGGACGACCTCAGTGGTGGTGGGTTCGGGGATCGCTTGCAGTTCCGCGTCCGTCAACAGCGGCATGGGCGGCACACCTTCAGGCAGGCTTTGAGCCTTTTTGGTGTCATACAGCTTGCCGTTTTTGCCTAAGATCAGCCCGTAGTTTTTGGCATCGGTGATCACTTGAGGGGCCCAGACCACGCCGCCACCGGCATCGTCGCCTCCAAGGATGGCCATAATCATTCCGTAATCGGTACCGACGTTTTCAAAGGCGCGGAATATGCCGGTGGGGATGTTGAAAATGTCGCCTTCTTCGGCAATGAATTCGCCCGCCGTGCCCCAGCGTCCCCAAAAAAACCGCCAGCGGCCTTTCAGCACAAAAAACACTTCGGCGGTGCGGTGGGTGTGCAATGAGTTGCGGCACTTCGGCGGCTGTCCAGCAGCGCCGATGTTGAAACCGGGGGTGTCACGGATATGGACGTGTTGATCGGAGCTTTCGGAAACGCCACCGCCGATGATAGTGAAGTTTTCCTTCTGGTCTGATCCCGGCGTATGGGCGTCAATGAAGGCGGTCTTGCAGGGGCGCAGATCGCCATAACGGACGATGCGGCTTTCCATTTCTTGCGGAGTCATGATCGGCCTTTCAGTTAAATCAGGTTTGATCAATCAGCGGTCCAGCCGCCGTCGATGAGAAGTGATGTTCCGGTGACAAGACTGGCCGCATCGGAGGCTAGGAAGGCCACTGCGCCCATAATATCGGTGACCTCCCCCACGCGACCGAGTTTGATTTTCGACAGCACCCAAGCGGTGCGTTCGGGATTACTGAACGTCTGCTCGGTAAGTGCTGTACGGATGAAAGTCGGTGCAATGGTGTTGACCCGAATGCCGTGCGGGCCCCATTCGATGGCCATGGATTTGGTCATGCCTTCCAGCGCGTGTTTGCTGGCAGAATAAACAGCGCGGTTGACGCCACCAACATGGCCCATCTGCGAAGATATGTTGATCAGACTGCCGGGTTTGCCTTCGGCTATCAGCCGTGCGGCGATGGCGCGGGTCAAGAAATAGGCGGCACGGAAGTTAAGATTGGTGCTTGCGTCAAAATCGTCCAGCGTGGTCGCGGTGGCGGGCGAGTGGCGGGCAAGGCCAGCCGAGTTCACTAGAATGTCAAAGGTGGGCAATGCGGCCAAGGCGAAATCGGTCGTGGCAACGTCGGTAATATCCAGCGTTAGGGTTGCGACCTGCATGCCTAGCGCAGTCATCTCGGCGGCTAGCGCCTTCAATTCTCGGTTCCGACGCGCGCAGAGTGTCACCATTGCCCCTTGTTCGGCCAACGCTACAGCACAAGCGGCGCCAATACCCGAGGACGCTCCCGCAACCAGCGCACGGCGACCGTCCAGACGGAACGAAGGGGTGCGGGGCAGGATCATTCGGCAGCAGCTCCATAGGGAATATTCTTGTGGCCGTAGCGGCGCACACGTATGTTGCATTGTTCAGCGTGTCCGACGAAACCTTCCAGCAAACAGAGGCGTGACCCATATTCGCCGATCATTGCCGCGGCCTCATCCGTCACAATGCGCTGATAACTATGGGTTTTCAGAAACTTGCCAACCCAGAGGCCGCCGGTATAGCGACCAGCCTTTTTGGTGGGTAATGTGTGGTTAGTGCCAATTACTTTGTCACCGTAAGCTACATTGGTTCGCGGCCCAAGGAACAGCGCGCCGTAAGAGTGCATGTGTTCCAAAAACCAGTTATCGCGGTCAGTCATTACCTGCACATGTTCAGAAGCGATGTCATTGGCCACCGACAGTATCTCATCGTAAGTATCGCACAGGATAATTTGGCCGTAGTCGGCCCAGGATACACCTGCAGTAGCGGCGGTGGGCAGGATCTTCAGCAGGCGGCCAATTTCAACCAGCGTACGGTCGGCCAGTTTGCGCGAATTGGTTACCAGAACGGCGGGGGAGTTGTAGCCGTGTTCGGCCTGCCCCAGCAGATCAGTCGCACAAAGTTCAGCGTCGACCGTATCATCGGCGATCAGCATTGTTTCGGTCGGACCAGCGAACAAATCAATACCGACGCGGCCATAAAGTTGGCGCTTTGCCTCTGCCACAAAGGCATTGCCGGGGCCAACCAGCATATCAACCGGTTTGATGGTTTGCGTGCCTATGGCCATGGCAGCCACAGCCTGCATGCCGCCTAGGACATAAATCTCATGGGCACCAGCCATGTGCATGGCTGCGACGATGGCCGGGTGCGGCGCGCCGCGAAATGGAGGGGCAGATGCGATGATGCGTGGCACCCCCGCGACCGCAGCCGTCAGCACAGACATATGAGCCGAAGCCACCATGGGAAACTTGCCGCCCGGCACATAGCAACCAACCGATTGCACCGGGATGGTGCGATGGCCCAAGATGACGCCCGGAATGGTTTCTACCTCGATATCGGTAATACTCTCCCGCTGCACTTCAGCAAACCGACGGATCTGGGTCTGAGCAAAACGGATATCCTCCATGTCCCGCACAGACACTTTTTGCACCGCCGCTTGGATTTCTGACGCACTCAGTCGAAAATCGACTGGCGCATAACCATCGAACTTAGCCGACCACTCGCGCACCGCTGCATCGCCGCGCGCAGCGATGTCGGCGAGCACGCTTTCAACTGTGGCTCGCACTTTTGCATCGTCCTTAGCCCGCTCGACGTCGGGACGCCCGCACTTGAGATAGGTGATTGTCATGACATATTTCCTTCAAATACGCGCGCCGGACGTGGTGTCAAACTGGTGACAGGCGGTACTCGGGACAGCGATGCTGACCAGATCACCGATCTTGGCGCGGTGATCCTTCGCTGCTTTCACCGCGACCAGTGCGCCGCCCGCCCGAACGGTGATCATCGTCGCATCTCCCAACAACTCCACCGAATAAATTGGCGCGTTGATCTCGCCCTGCGCCGCAATACACACGTCCTCGGCGCGGAAGCCCAAAGTGGCGGGTCCGTCCTGGCTCGCGAGGTTCACCACGCGCACATTCTCACCCTCAAATACTCCAGCGGTGATCCGCCCTGCCATCAAATTCATCGCCGGATTTCCGATAAAACCAGCGACGAACACATTAGCCGGGTGGTCATAGATATCTAACGGCGTGCCTATCTGCTGAATGATGCCCTTGTTCATAACCACAATCCGGTCAGCCAAAGTCATCGCCTCAATCTGATCGTGGGTCACATAGATCGTAGTGACTTTTAGCTCATGACTCAGATTCTTGATCTGCGCCCGCGTGCTGGCCCGCAGTTTGGCATCCAAGTTCGACAGCGGCTCGTCCATAAGGAAAACGTCCGGCTGCCGCACTACAGCGCGTGCCAGCGCTACCCTCTGCCGTTGACCGCCCGATAGCTGCGCCGGGCGTCGGTCAAGGTAATCGCCCAAGTCTACCATCGCTGCAGCCCGAAGTACGCGCGTGCGATGTTCATTTTCAGGTATCTTCCGCACGCGGAGGGGAAAACGGATATTCTCATAAACAGTTAGATTCGGGTAAAGTGCATAGCTTTGGAATACCATCGCGATATTGCGGTCCTTGGGGTCAAGATCATTCACCCGCCGCCCACCAATCATGATGTCACCTCCGCTCGCATCCTCCAATCCGGCGATCATCCGCATTGTGGTGGTCTTGCCGCAACCTGATGGCCCCAACAGTACTAGGAACTCGCGGTCACCAATCGTCAAATTCAGATCGTGCACCCCGACAAAGGCACCCCAGCGTTTGCTGATGTTTTTCAGGACGATCTCTGCCATGGACGGTTCCTAATCTTGGGCATGGGCAAGGCGGTGACGCACCAGCGCCTCAACCTGCTCGGGGTTCAACTGGTCAATTGCCACGGTGTAAGTGTGGGTTGAAAACGCGAATTCTTTATTTCCGGCGGTCTTCCGATGCACTGCCGCTCAAAGGCGATATACGCAGATCCGTCACTTGAAGGACCGCTGGGCAGCGCCTCAAAGAGCGTATGGTGCAGATCAACGTGGACGTAAATCAGCCAAGCTGCACGCAACATCAGGATGCCCAGACGGATCTCACCGAATAACCGATTCACCCGCCACGCGATATCGCGGGTTCCGGCGACTGGTTTGCGGATATGGAGAGGAGAGCGAGCGGGCGTTTCGGGTAACGCCCAACAGCCTAGAAGGCAAAAATTCGCATTGGTCAGGACATGCTCGTCGTTTCGATTTTCCGAGAGAAAAAAGTCGTTCTGATAAAATCCGCCCTGCGTCGGCAGCGGCTCATTCGGGATGGGTCGCACCACGATACTTTCGGAGCGACTGAAAGTCTCGCGCGCTACAAAATCTGGGCGCGGTAATCCACTCAGAACTGTGCAGCAAATCTCGCTCGACGCAGACAAGGGATTAGGGTCCAGCAAATGAACCGCTTCAGACCGCGCCATCATCATCCTAAGGCGCACCACAATCTGCTTTGCGCATGCCTTATCTACCCGCAGCCAGTTGGCAGGGTCGAAAAGCTGCATTTCCGTCAGACGTCTTGAGCGCGGGCCGGCCCAACTGGCCCCGACCGGGCGGACGTGCAACACAGCGCTCATCCCGTTATCGCCCCGGCGGTGATGCCACCAACGAGCGGCCGCTCAAAAAACCTAACCAGGAAAGAAATCCGTACCGGTGACCTGACCTCTTCAGCCGCAGCATACATTGTCTTGCCCTCATTTTCGATTTTCCCGAAAATACTCGCGATTTTGGGTACAATCGTCTGATTTTCCTGCCCCATCATGAGGCCGGCTGCAGTCAAGTCGTTGTAGGCCAGCAGAAAGCTGGAGACACACATGATCACCACTCCAAGCCAGGTCACCTGCATAACTACCGTACGAAACGACTGAAACCGCGACCAGCCATTCACTATTGCGCTTTCAACCAAAACGCACGGCATGCCCGGAACGAACAAAAACATAGTCCACACTATGATTTGCCGATTCAGCACCATCAACACTGTTATCGCGGTCAGAAGGTATTCCCAGATTCTCGGCTGACAAAACGGCAAGACATAGACTGACTGCAGCATGATGTTGGGCATCACCCAAACCACCAGTGCCCCTAGAACGCCGTAGAATAGGCAGAGAAAGGTCATTCGTGCTAACTCATAGCCGCTCACTCTGTTGAAGGTGAGTGAGATAATCGTGGCGCAAACGGTGACAATAGCCGTGTTGATGCACACCTTCCAAAATGCTGATACGACCGAAGCCCGATAAAACCCCCTGCCGGTAGAGGCCAAAGCGGCCTCGGCGCTTGCACTGGTTTTTGGAATAGACGATTTCCACTTTTCGCAGGAAAATAAGTCCCTCGGCGCCTCAAACGACTCTCGGATCGGCGTGTAAAACGAATACACCACCTGCAGCATACACGGAGGAATGAGGCCCGCAAATTTCCTTTCGCTGTTTGGAATGTTGAAAGTTGCTGCCATTGTTCTATCATCATTCATAAGGTGCAATCGTATGCATTAAAGACAACATATTCGCTGCTCCGACGCAAGTTATATTTCTGAGCCAAGCTTGTTGGCTGTAAAATTACTGCCGATAAGCATCTGTAGATAATTAAGAGGCTTGCATGCCTAAGCACTTTCTCTCGCCATATCCATGGTTAGAGCAAAGGAAAGTCGGGTCGGATGATGAAAGGTTCCTATCCGAAGTGGTAGGATCTTTTCGACTGCCTTCTTGGCATTGTAACCTCGTTATGACCTGCCATTGCCACGCTTTAGTACGTCTGATCTCGGACTCTGCGCTGCGTCCCGGTTCAAACTTTGCCGCTTTCTAGGTCGCGTGTGCGTCGTTCGACGCGGCTAGGCTTAAATTGGCGCCGTCAGACAGACCCTGTCGCGAGCAGTATCTGCTTCCAAACCGCAATCTCATCAAACAGCGTGAACTCGCGTCGCAGCCCCCATGGCCCCCATTCAGCATGGGTTATGCCCATGACGTGTACGTCCGCCCCCGTCGGTGCGCCGAAGGCGCCAAAACCGTCATGCTTTCCGGTTAGGCTCCACCGCACGGCGGCGCGGTTGGGCTGACCTGAATCCTCCCGTCCGATGACGTGGTGCACCTCAAATCGGGCGGAGGGGAAGGCACAGCGGAGCCGCATCCATTCGGTTTCGGCAAATCCGACCCCCCAGCCGCCGCGCAGGCCGGGATGCTCAGTGCGCACCGCACGATCATAGGCGCGCGCGATCACGGTAAAATCCTTGGCCATTATCTGCGTCAGTACATCCGCGAGCCGGGCGCCAAAAACATTGTCATTGCCGTGCGATAGATAAAGTCCTTGCACGTCAGTCTCGGGCGAGAATGGCCGCCGCGCCTTATCCGGCCCGCCTTCCCGCGCGATCTGATCACGAACATATTCGACAGTGTCGATATTCAGTTGCATCAGCAACCCCGACCCGTCGCGCACCAGCCATTCATCGTAAATTCTGTTCGCCTTTGCCGCGCAGTCGGCGATCGCCCGGATGGTCATTCGCCGCCCGGTCGGCGGGCCATAGTACCCGTGCCCGGAGTGAGTGCCAGAACTGACGATCCTGTGCGACGACAGGTAGCCGTCCTGATCGTTGCCGCACCATATCACATCCTCACTCAGAAGCTCCCGGTCGGGAAACTCAGCAATGGTGGTCAGCGTGCCGTCGATCACGTTGATATTGCCCATCGTGATGCCCAAAGGCAAGCGCATGATCACATCGGGGTCGTAGTATTCATGCAGGGTGGTCAGTCCCCTGCCTTCCCAGATTTCATGCGTTATCCCGTTGATATAGCCGGGGAAATCTTTAAATTTCGGATTGAAGCCCTTCATTTTGGCCACCTTTCGGGTTGTCTTGCGGAGCCGCGCACAATTAACGACCCGTTGATGCGGATTTTATGGGGGGCATAGTCGCCCTCGATTTGGCCAATCAGAGCCGTAACGGTCGCTTCGACCATCTGGTTTACTGGTTGGCGCACAGTTGTCAGGTCATAGGCGAGCCAAGCGGCCAGCGGCACATCGTCGTACCCCACCACCGAAACATCTTCCGGCACGCGAAGGCCAAGTTCGTTGCGCAGTGTGTCGATCACAGCAAAGGCCATGTGGTCGTTCCCGACGAAAATTGCGTCGGGTCGATCTGTCCCCGCCATCATCTCGCGCGTAACGGCGGCGGCAGTCTCGCGCGAATACATCCCATCAACGATGCTGAAGGGCACGAGCCCGGCCTCGGCCATCCCATCACGGAACCCCTGCGCCCGGTCGCGTCCGGTGGAGGAACCCTGCCACCCGGCGATATGGGCGATGCGCGTATGCCCGCCCGAGACAAGAAAATCGGTCACGCGACGGGCACCGGCCAGATTGTCCGAGGTGACTTCCGACAGTCGCTCGTCATCTTGCCCACGGTTAAACATTACCACAGGAATGCCCGCCGCCGCGCAGCGGGTTGTTAGGTCGTTCGACATCGCGACGCTTGCGGTTATAATCCCGTCCACTTGATAATCCAGCAATTCCTCGATGACTTGAGCGACCTTGTTGGTTGCATTGCCCGCAATAAAAACCAACACATGATAGCCCCGGTCCTGCAGCGCTAGTGACAGACGTTCCAGTGCTACCGGATAGAACTGGTTCTCCAGGTAGGCGACCACCAGCCCGATCATCCGGCTTCGCCCAGTGATCAGCGAGCGGGCGAGCACGTTCGGACGGTAGCCAAGCGTCTCGGCCGCCACCCGCACCTTGGCAGTGGTGATCTTGGACACGCTGGCTCCGGGCGTGTAGGCCCGGCTGACCGCTGACTGGCTGACACCCGCCAGCCTCGCCACGTCAAGCGAGGTGATCTTGTCATTGCTCATTTAGGACTCCCATCGCACGTCCGCCTCTGACCTGCGATGCTCGTCGCCGAGAGGTAACCAAATATATGCGTCATTTTGGCAAACCCGAAGGTGCAGTCGCCCCGCCTCATTCCGGTCTCGGCGCGGGGCGTTCGCCGGAGTCATGATGCTCCCACCCTTCGCCACTGAAAATGTCCCGGCCAAGTTGCAACAGCACCGAAGCGAAATCAACGAAAACCGGGTTGTCCTTGATCCGGCCATCTTCGACCTTCCAGAAATCCATGTACGGCATGCTTATCCGCTTACCGGTCGCGGGGATTCCCATGAAGGGCCCGTAATGCGTGCCTTCGAGAACACCGAAACAGGCAGCCCAGTCACCATCGGCGATAAATTGTTCGGTCTTGTAGACACGGTCCTTGAACGCAGCTCGGATCGGGAACTGCCAGTTATGGCGAAATTCCATCAGTCCTTTCTTGGTGCCGCAGCCAACATTGCCACGCCAGATAAAATCTTCGTGAAAATGCAAGTGCATTTCGTTCGAGGCGCGCCCCAGCGCATCCTCCATATCCTTGACCACCTTCATTGTTTCGGCGGAGCGGGCGGCGTGTTCGGTTATATCTGTCATCTTGAGTCTCCTGAGGTAAGAATGGTCAGCCTTTGACTGCACCAGCGGTCAGGCCGCTGACGATGCGGCGCTGAAAGAACAGCACCAATATGAAAAGCGGGGTGATCACCGAAACAGTTGCGGCCACCGCATACATCAGCCGCCCTGCCTGCTGTGTGGTACCGAGAAATGCCGCAATGCGTGGTACCATGGTTTGGTTGGTTTCCGACAGCAGAGTGGCACAGATCACAAAATCACTGTAGCCCACGAGGAAGGAGAAGATGCCTGTGGTTACCAATCCCGGCCACATGACCGGCATGATGATCAGGCGGAATGCCTGAAACCGGGTGCAGCCATCGACCAGCGCGCTTTCGTCCAGATCACGCGGAATGGACAGAAAGAACGAATGCAGCAGCCATAGCGTGAACGGTTGATTCAAAGCCACCAACACAATGATCGTTGTGGACAAATGCCCCCAGAGGTTCAGTTCGAAGAATGGAAGTAGGTATCCCGAAACCAGTGCGATCCCCGGCATTGCCCGGAACAACAGCGCCACGATCAGTATCCAGAAGGCGTAGCGATGACCGGACCGCGCCAGCGCATACCCCCCAAGTGTCCCAAAGGTCAGCGAGATTAGCGTGACGGACACGGTCACAACAATGGTGTTAACTGCGGCTTTCCAGAATTCCTCGGTAATCCAGACGCCGCGATAGGCGTCCAACGTCATCGTACCGCCAGTTTGTTCTAGCGTACGACGGCCCGTTATCGCGTCTATCCAACCGGTATATGAAAAGAAATCAGCCTCAACTTTAAAGCTGCCCCAAACGGTCCAAGCAAACGGCACGACTGCAACGATCAGCCAAAGGACGGTAAAGACAACAGCGAACAGCATTAAAAGCGGGGGGGTGCGGTGGGCGCGCGAACTCATGATTCATACCTTCTGCCGGAATGTCTGGGAACTTCGGATCATCGACGGCACAAGCAGCACACCGATACACAAGATCGTCAGCATTGAAGTTGCCGCCGCTGAACCAAAAAGCGGCGAGTCCCCGCTCCTCAGGTCGTTAAACACGAGCGTCGACAGTGACGAAGCGTAGGCCCCGGCGCTGAACCCCACAATCGTTTCGAACACCCTAAAATTGTCCATGATGCTGACAACGACTAGGAACGTCATCAAGGGGCGCAGATGCGGCAGAACAACCAACCGCAGCCGCATGAAGCGTGAAGCACCGTCGATCATCGCCGCTTCTAGAGTGTCGCGTGGAACGGTCTGCAACCCGGCGTAGAGGATGATGAATACGAATGGCGCTGCATTCCATGTGCCATGCAAGAATAGTATTATCCAGGTTAGTGCTGGCGACGCTTTGAGTGATAGTTCCGGATCACTGAACAGCCATTGCAGTCCCGAGCCGATAATGCCGCGTTGGTCGATCATCCAGAACAGCACCAGTGCCGACAGCAATGTCGGCACGATCATCGGCAGCAAGGTGAAGTAGATCACCGTACCGCGCAGCGCTCGAGGCAGCGCATTCACCGCTAACGCGATGGCAAAGCCAAAGAGGATCGAGGCGGGCGTCACGATGAAAGTGAATGCAAGCGTGAAGGCCATCGCCTTGTAGAATGGCAGGTTCATGAGTCCCGACAACACTGCGCTCATATCGGGCGCGGTGCGCCATAGCTCCGCAATCTCGTGTGTGGCCAAGTGTGTGGCGTTCAGATAAGTGCCGAGGCCGTTGAAACGGCCCTGTGGTTGCGAGTCACGCAGCTCTGTCATCGCATTGACATCAATGCGCATGGCGGTTTTGCACCCAAACGGATCGCAGGTTTCAACGGCATTCATCACCTGTTTATGCTCCACGAACACCGACTGATAGGCGACTGAGGCAATGGGCAGCGCAATGAATAGCAACATCGCCACCAGCGAGGGCAATATGAAACCAAAAAAGGTCTTGTGCGGCATTGCATCCACCCCGTCCTGCAAGAACAGCCGGGAGGAGCAGATTGCCCTCCCGACCAAAGATCACTTCAGATATCCAGCTTCGGTCGCGGCCGTCGTGTAAGATTTGGTCGCATCGGCCAGTGCCTGCTTTGGAGTTTCATCGCCTAGCAGGAACTTTGAGATATTGGTGCCGATGGCGGTGTGCATATATCCCATAAATGGGTCCATCGGGTAGGCCGTTGCCCCGCCCTTCACACTGCCCAAAACGCCCACGGCAGCGGCAGTCGGCTCATAACCGTCAATCAACCATACCGCCACGTTCGGGTTCGCCTTTGCCATGTCGATCGAGACCGCATGCATCATAGTCCGAAATGACGCTTCTGCATCCACGTCAGTGATATTTTTTGCTATCGTGAAACCGTCCCACCATACCGTCGTAGCTGGCGTTGTGCCGCCCCCGACAGTCGGTGCCGCTGCCATGCGCGTAAGCTTGGCAATTTCTGGCGCGTTGCTACTTTCTGGTAAGAAGGAGCTGGCGCGCGAGCCCCAGAGGTTTGCCATGGCCACCTCACCAGCGTCCCAAATCGGCACTATGGATTCGGTGTCGTAGGTCATGAACTCGGGGTTCATATAGCTCGACAGCGCCTTCATCATCTCGAGCGCCTTAACGGCCTTTTCGTTGTTGATCGTTGCCTTGGCCGTTCCCGGCTCGAAGAAACTGCCACCATAGCCGAAGTACATGTTAACGAACTCTTCGGCCAGATCCCAATCGGGCTTGTAGGTGCCAGCCAGCGGATACTTCATCAAGCCCTTGGCCCGGATTGCCTCGGCCGCAGTCAGCACATCTTCGTAGGTTGTAGGCACAGGCACACCGGCTTTGGCCAAAATGTCCTCTCGGTAGAAAAAATGCTGCGCGTTGGCCATGAAGGCAATGGCCACTACTTTGCCATCCACCTTAATCAGTTGATTCGGCTTAAGTTGCTGGCCGTATTCAGCCACAAGATCATCCATTGGCCGCACCAAGCCCTCGTTTAAAAGCGCAGTCAGCGAACTGTTCGAGATGATGGCCACCGTATATTCTGCAGGGTTGGCAGTCAGCGCCGGGCCCTGCAGTTTGTCGTGTTCGGTGGTCTGGTTTTTCGTGACCGTGACTGTTGGGCTCGCGCATTCTTCCGCCGCCTTGCCCACCACAGTCAGCGAACTGAAACTATTCGAAAGAATCCGGACAGATCCTTCGGGAATGCCGCAATCAGCCAGAGCAGGAACTGCAAGTAGCGCACCCAGTGCAAAGGTGGCGGTGCAAAGACGTATCATCTTGATCGACCTCCAGTTTGTTTTTGTTGGTTTGGCCAAAGTATCGGCCATTTGTGTTCGTGACTGCCTGCAAGGCAACGCGTCTCACGCGGGCAGTGGGTTTAATGGGACGCGCAACAACTCAACGTTAGCAATTGAAGAATACGATTGCAAATGGAAACTGCATAGGTTTGCATAAGCAGCAAGTGCCACGGTACAACGAAAAATGGACTCGTCGGTTCCAACGCACTGCCACGCCACCCCCTTGCACTTTCAGGAGTTGAACGATGACAAACTTTCAGACGGAAAAAGCGATCGTTCGGGCCCATCATGACGCTTTAGCGCAAGCCGCACCTGACACGGTGACCGAGATCCTTGCGCGGCATACGACACCCAATTGGCACTGGCGCGGCATGCATCCCTTCCATGAGCAACATGGAGCCGCCGCTGTCGCCGCCACGTTTTGGAAACCGTTCCTAACCGCTATGACACGCGTTCAGCGTCGGCCGGACATCTTCATGGCAGGCTTAAATGAGATGGACAGCTTTGAGTCTGTCTGGGTCGTCTCTATGGGGCACCTCATGGGGCTGTTCGACCGGCCGTTTTTGGGGATCAGCCCTACGGCGCGGATCGGCATGCTACGCTACGCTGAGTTCAATCGGGTCGAGGGCGGCAAGATTGCCGAAACTGCATTCTTCTGCGATATTCCTCACTTGATGATCCAAGCCGGGCAGAATCCGTTTCCGCCGCAGACCGGCGCGCATCTGGTGCAGCCTGGGCCCGCAACGCATCTGGGTCTGATGTATGAGTGTCAGGACCCAGTCGCTGGCCAGGCAACGCTCGCCTCGATCAATGCCATGCTCAATGACATGGGATCCAAGAACCGAAACCCCAACTACGAAGTAGAACTGGCACGTACTTGGAATGATGACATGATATGGTGGGGCCCGGCGGGGATTGGTGCGACTTACACGATCCCACGTTATATTTGCCAGCATGCAGGACCCTTCCGCCAAGCACTATCAAAAGGTTACCGATTCAATGGCCATCTTTGCAGATTAGCCGAAGGCGACTTCGGAGGGTTCTTCGGTTGGGCTAATCTTACGTTAGCGAACTCAGGAGGGTACATGGGAATGACGGCGAGCCCGGGACCGGCCGACATGCGAGTGGTCGACCTGTATCGTGCCGAAGGAGGCAAGCTGAGCGAAAACTGGGTCTTCATCGACATCCTGCATTTTTTGAATATGCAGGGTCTCGATGTTTTGGCTCGATTGGAGATAATACAACACCCTCAGGTTTGAACAGATGCAAGACCGTCAAACTGGATTGTTTGAAGCAGGTGTTTCATGACCAAAGGTTTCGGCCATTCTTCGAATGGCAGGTTGCTGGAAATCAGGGTGGTGCTGACCTGCCACTTATCTTTCATCCAGTCGTGACCTGAGTCCCTTTGAGCTACTCCCCATCGTTTGGACAGTTTCCGGGGTGATTTAAGCTACTGCCTGGACCTGCTGATCGGTTTCGGTTGCGTTGAAGTAGCCCACGGCGGGCGGTTGACCGCCATGGGCGGCATGAGGCTGCTGGTGGTTGTAGAAGGTGATCCAGCGTCCGACTCCGGCCTGTGACCCGGTCTCCCAAGCGTGCAGGCAGCTTTACGGCGTGTCCCATCTAAAATTTTCGGCGAGATCATGCCGCCCCACTTGGAAGTTGACCATAACTGTTGTGGTAGATTTTGCCTAGTATGGGGTGCGTAAACTTTAAGGCCGACCAGGTGCTATCGACGCTTAAAGCAGTGCTTTCAACAAGCCCGTGGCTGTAGCCGATCTTGATGACGTGCGGCAGAGTAAGATCAGTATCTAACTGTCGGCCCTTCGGCCATGACACCCACAGCATGCCCGATGCGCCAAGATGTGCTTTAAGTTTTGGAAACGTGTTGTCCATTTCAGCCTGGCTCAGCGCGAAAAAATGAATGTAGCCGAAGTCCCCATCGAGCGCATCGCAGACATTCAGGCTGGGGTGAGCAAGTGCCTTAAGCGCTGACTCAGGTGCATTCACGAAATGGGTTCGTGTTTCTTCCTTGATCCCCATCTTTTGAGAGAAGGTTCGGGCCATGGCAACGTCCATTCTACATGGTTGCGCAAATCGGATTAGCGAGATTGCTTTTGATCACCGCCCCCACTTGCGAGCGTTTGCAGATAGTGGGGGCTGTGCATTAACCCCAGGATGTTTCCAAATGGGTAGACAACTGAAGCCGTGGCGAACTCACATCCGAGTTCGGTTACGGGCTCGTTCTCTTGCGCGCCAAGCTTTATCAATTGCGCAAGGGGCGCTGACAAATCGTCGACATGCCAGCGAACAACCGCACCTCCCGGACTGGTACGCGTCTGTTCGGGCAGGTAACTGCGGTCTATGATCCCCAACTCATGCTGGTAGTCGCCAAGCCGGAACTCGACATAGGCGGGCGTGACTGCATCGGGACGCTGGAAGTAAGGCTCGATGCCCAAGAAAATCGCGTACCAGTCGCGCGCTTTTACAACGTCATTGGCCGAGATGTTGACCTGTGCAAGGCCCCTAAACTTATCATTGGCTGACATCGCGGTCCCAATCCTTGACTAAAGCCGTCGTCGTCTCAATAATTCTAAGCGGATCGGCGAAGGCCAATTTCTCAGCCCCGCCCGACCTTGTTTAAGGAAGGATACCAATCCGGCCGCCGCCCGGCGGGCGTCATGTCAAGCACCGTCCAGAGCGGGTCGATTTCGGGCGCACCGCGCGGGTCCTGGCCAGGATCGCTTTCGGTCATCTCGCCGGACCAGAAGTGCCGAACCACGTCGTCGTCTTTGCAGAACACGTTGAGGCCAGGCACGTCGCCGTCCTGTGCGTCCACCCAATCCCGGGTGAAGTCACCCGAGGGGTCGCAGTAGACGGGCAAGTCTGGCATACTAAGTTCGTGTTTGGCCGCCACCAAACGCGCCAAGGGCGAGCGGGCGACGAAAGCGACGCCCATGGTCTCGCGGAGCGCGGGCACGCGCAGCGCCAAAGCGTTCATGAACCCGGCGCACATCGGGCAGGACGCCTTCCGCTCGGGCCCGAACATGTAATTATAAACGAAGAGGGCGCCGTGGCCGCCGAAAAGGTCAGCCAGCGTAACCTCTCCCTCCTCGCCGACAAAGCAATAGGCGCGGGTCACCTCAGCCCCCGGCGGCAGGTCACGGCGTTCGGCAGCGACGCTCTCGGTAAGGCGCCGCAATTCGTACTCGCGGGCAAGCAGGCGTTGGCATGCTGCCCGATAGTCGGCAGACTCGCCGGGATGGCGCACAGGATTGCGGGCGGCTAAGACGCTCACGGATTCAAGCTTGACGTCGTCAAGACTGGCGTTGCGCGTGGTAAAATCTTCAGTCATGGCGTTCACTTTCTGTACATTTGGACGTCTTGGTCTTCGGGTTATAAATTTGACCCGGCTAATGTGACCGCTTGGCTGCCACACGCAAACTTCAAAATATCAGGTTTTTGCCATGCCCTTTGGATCCATCCACAAGATCTGTCAATCAGCGTCGAATATTGAACAGGTAACAGCGTTCAATATTGATCAGTTTGGGCGCTGATTTTCTTGCGCTGTTTGAAGCGCCAGGAGTCATTTCCGGTTTCGAGAATGTCGCA
>NZ_JAFCTX010000055.1:0-21738 GCF_049896245.1 Cypionkella sp. TWP1-2-1b2
CAACACCCGGGCGACCCGGCGAAACAATCGCCGCCCGGCCAGATCGATCGGACCCTCGCTGTCGTTTTGTCATCACAACCTCCATTCACTGGCTGTTGCGACGACCGGTTGAGACTGCCTTGCGAGCCACGGTCCGTGTGGTGAATGCAGCCCGGTGGCGGCCTCCGCAGTGCGATTGCCATGCTGAGCGCCCTCAGTGCCAGATCCTGCTTAATCCGGTTGCTGATGGCCCAGCCAATGACCCGTCTTGAGAAAAGGTCAAGGATCACAGCAAGATACACCCAGCCTTCCCGGGTCCAAACATAGGTGATGTCACCCGCCCATTTCTGGTTTGGCCCGCTCGCGGTGAAGTCCTGCTGCAACAGATTCGGCGCGATGTTGAAGACGTGGTCGCTGTCGGTCGTTCGCTTGAACTTCCGCGTTCGAACAACTTGAATGCCGTTCTGGCGCATCAGACGCCCGACGCGGCGCTGGCCGACCCGTAAGCCCAGCTCATTCAATTCCTCGGTCATGCGAGGCGTCGGGTGCTTGTGCGCTGCGGTTTTTGCACAGAACCCAATAAAACAAGGGGTGGCGCGATGCTGGCACATCAATGCCACCCTGCGCCTCCCCGCCACCCCTTTGCGTGTGGTTCGCTTGATAGATGCGCGAATCTACGCCTGTGTCGCAGGCGAAAGGGGAGACCATTCATGCTCAAGCGACTGCGATTGAACGATAAATCTGTGAGGGAATGCGAGCCGGAGGCAGCACGCGATTACCAGGTGTTCGACACGGAGGTGCGCGGCTTTTCCATTCGCATCCTCCGGTCGGGCAACCGGTCCTTCTCGCTTGATTACCGGTTTGCCGGGCGCCAGCGCCGTATGGCCATCGGGCGCTGGCCGGAATGGACAGTGACGGCCGCCCGCGTCCGCGCCAAGGATCTGCGCCGCGAGATCGACGAAGGTCGCGACCCGTTGGGCGAACGTGGACTGCTACGCGAGGCCCCACGGTTCAGCGACATGATCGATCGCTATCTGGCCGAGCATGTGCCGCATCTGGCTAAGACCAATGCCTCGGATCAGCGGTCGATGCTGACCAAATTGGCGGCACCGCATTGGGGGGCAAAATTTATGACCGAGATCACACCGCACGATGTGGCCAAACTGCTGAACATCATCGCCAAGGGCAGGGCGCGCCCGTCCAAGGAAAAGCCCAACAACCGGGCGCGCAAGCTGCAGGGTGCCAAGCCCACGCCGATCCGCGCGAACCGGGTGGGGGAGGTGCTGCGCAAGATGTTCACCCTTGCCGTCGGCTGGGGCTGGCGCAACGACAACCCGGCATCGGCCTTCAAGAAGCGGATCGAGAACGAACGCGAGAGGTTCCTGTCGCAGGAGGAAATTGGCAAACTGGCCGGGGCCCTTGATGCTGCCCAAGATCAGCGAGCGGCGGGAATCATCCGGCTTTGCATGCTGACCGGAAGCCGGGTCGGTGAGGTGTGGCAGGCGCGCTTTGAACAGTTCAGTTTGGAGCTAGGCAGCTGGTCAAAGCCTGCCGCCACCACCAAGCAACGCAAGATTCACCGGATCCCGATCTCGGCCGATGTCGCGGCCATCGTGCGCCAGCGCCAGCTATCAGTGCCGAAGGGCAATCCGTGGCTGTTCCCCGGCGATACGCCCGGCCAGCCGGTGAAGGAAATCCGCAGGTTCTGGATCAACATCCAGAAGCAGGCCAAGCTGCCTGATGTCCGGATCCACGATCTGCGCCATACCTTCGCGTCCCTGTTGGTCAGCGGCGGTGCGTCGTTGGAAATGATCGGCAAACTGCTGGGCCATTCGCAAATGCAAACGACCCAGCGCTATGCCCACCTCATGGATTCACCCCTGCGCGCGGGCGTCGACGCCGTGGCCAGCGCCTTCCGACCACGCCCCGTATTGGTGCACGATGCCGATGCCGTGCCGGTGGATCGCAAGAGCGCTTGACCCGACCAGCCCAGCGCCGGGCCGGATCAATCATGCATCTTCTTTGCGCAAGGCCCGCCAGATGGGGGTGATCCGCCTGCGGATGCTGCGGCTGTCGGGCATCTTGGTGCCGTCGGATTGATCCGCAAACCAGTGCTGCATTTCTGCGATGAGGTCTGCCTGCGTGGCGGGCAGCCCGCGATCATGGATGCGCTGGATCAGGGCGACATTCATGCCCTCCCAGTCATATGGGGATGCACCACTCGCGCTATTTGCCGCGCGCCGGGCCATGTCGTGATCATCCTCAAAGCCGAAAACGTCCTCGGCCAGGATCAGCATGTCAGCCACCGTGATCGTGACCCCGCCCGCAGGGTCCGTGATGACCAGCCAGTCCGCGTGTCCGGGTGGCATAATGCGCCGCACAACCCCTTCGGCAGGGACGGTTCCGCTGCGCCGAAACAGAGGCAGCAGGTCCATCGCTGATATGTCAACTTGGCCAGCAAATACGGCTTCGCCGCAGCGCACCAGGCCAATGCCCGTCTTGATCTTCAGTTTGCCGACGGCGGCCCAATCCGCGATGTCGGAGATGGAACAGTCCCAACGGACCGAGGTTTCGTAGAGCGTGAAAAACACGCGCGGAGGCAAAGCCACATTGAATCCTTCCTCAATGAGACCAGAGGAGGAAACGTGCCTGTGCCGCCTTCTGGTCATGTTTTTATGTGCAAAACGGAAAATCTCGGCACAAAAGGTCAGGACGCCAAAGCGCCTTCTTCGACCTTGTATGCCGGGTGATACGACCTGTTATGCTTTTAGTTGAGGACTGCTCTCCCCATACGTGCAAGCTGCACTGGGCCGCGATTCGGAGCAATAGGGGGACGATCAGGAAGCTGTGGATAAACATCAGAACAAGAACAAGAAGCGAACACCCGCCGTGCTTGACAGAGTTGGTCGCTAATGTTGCTGACAGCAACGCGCGCGGCAAGACAGCGAACTCCAAGTATGAAAAGCGTCGAACATGAAGTCCAAGATAGCCACTGTGGGAAGGAAGTGATCTGTTGCACCGACGGTACTTGCCTGATGATACCACCGGCCAAATACGAGTGGGCGCGCAGCCTTTCGCCACGCGCCCAACCCTCCTCGCAATGCTATGCAGGATCGCACTCACATTCAAAGTTTGACTAAACCAATACTGTGATCCTCAGATCGCCTGAGGGGCATAGTCCGCAGGGGCTTTCGGCATAACGCCCTGCAAAAGTGCTACCGATTTCTCTAGCCCTTCCAGTCCGTTGAGCAGCACATCCTCATGTTCGATCGACAGCCAGCCGTCATAGCCTGCCATTTTCAACCGGTAGCAGAACTGCCGCCACCACTCCTCTCCATGGCCGAAACCAAGGGTGATGTAGGACCAGCTTCGGCCCGGAATGTCCATCAGGCTGCCGTTTTCCAACAGGCTGGTGGTGGCCTGTTTGGGCGCGTTCAGAAAGGTGTCTTTGGCGTGGACATGGTAGATCGCAGAGCCGAGTGCTTCGGCGGCAATCAGGGGGTCTGCGCCCATCCAGAACAGGTGGCTGGGGTCAAGGTTAACGCCGACAATCGGCCCGACTTCGGCGCGCAGTTTCAAGAGGGACGGCACGTTGTAGACCACCTGATTGCCGTGGAGTTCCAGCGCGATCTGCTCGACGCCAGACGCCTTGGCCAAAGCCACGATTTCGGCCCAGAACGGGAACAGCTTTTCCTCCCACTGATAGCGCAGGATGGCCTGGGTTTCGGGCGGCCAGGATGAGACCACCCAGTTCGGCATCTGATCCCCCGCGCGCCCTTCGGGCAGGCCGGACATGGTGCAGACCTTCTTGATGCCCATCTCGCCCGCCAGCCGGATGGTGTCGCGCAGGCAAATGCCCTGTTTCGGGTCGGTCGGGTGCAGCGGGTTGCCATTGGCGTTCAGCGCGATCACCTCAAGCCCGCGATCCGTGAACGCCTTTTGAAAGCTGCGGCGCTTGCCCGCATCCGCTTTCATCGCGTTCAGGTCAAAGTGGGGTGCTGTGGACCAGCCGCCAGTATTCACCTCGACCCCCTGCACGCTCAGACGGGCTGCGTGGTCAAGCATGGCGTCAAAGGGCAGGCCGCCCAAGCTGTCAGAGACAAAGCCGAGTTTCATGGGGTTTTCCTTCAGCGTTTGTAGAAAAGGGGTTGGGTTGGCATCTCGACCGCGACGCGCTGACCTGTCGCCAGGGCGCGCGCGCCTGCTTCGGCGACCACTGCGGCGGCGTAGCCATCCCAGGCGTCTGACGCGATCGGGCTGAAGTCTCCGCTGCGGACAAAATGCAGGAAGGCGCGGTTTTGGCGGCGGTAAGCCTCGGCGTAGCGGCCGCGCCAGTCGGAATCGTAACCCGTGGTTTGCGCCAACCGCGCATCAAGGCGGCTGTAGATGGCGGCGTTCATCGCAATTGACCCGGCCTCGCCCACCAATTCGCCGCGCACGTCATAGCCATAGGCGGCGTTGTTGTTGATCTCGATGTTCACCAACTGGCCATCCGTGGTTTCCAACACCATGAAAACCGGGGCAACCAAGGCATCGGACCGTTTCGGCTGAAACGCCGAAATCGCGGTGTATTCTGCGCCCAGCACAAACCGCACCACGTCAAATTCATGCGGAGCAGAATTGGTGATCGCCATTGCGCCGGTGAAATCAGCCGCCGGGGTTTCGACGTTGCGGTGGAAGTTGTGCATCATCAGGGCGCGGCCAAGGGTGCCTTTGTCCAGTGCGGATTTCATTTCGGCATAGGACTGATCAAAGCGGCGCATGAAGCCCAGTTGGATATGGCGCTGGCCTGCCGCCTGTTCGGCCTGCATCACTGTCAGACACTCCGCCGCCGATTGCGACAGCGGCTTTTCACACAGCGCCCTCTTGCCTGCACGGATGCAGGCGAGTGATAACGGCGCATGGGTGAAATCCGGGCTAGCGATGATCACGGCATCAACATCGCTGCGGACAATCGCGGCTTCGGCGTCCGACATCACATCTGCCGCCCCAACCGCATCAGCCAGCGCCTTTGCGCGATCTCCCGAGGCGTCGCAGACCACTTGCACCTTCGCGCCGGGCAGGTCGTTTGCGAAAATATGGGCGTGATCACTGCCCATGATGCCTGCGCCGATGACGGCAAGACGGATGGTCATTTGGTGTCTCCTGATTTGCCCGCGTTCATCCGGGCCTTTTTCTGTTCAAACCGCGCCTGCATCACCGCGTCGCCGCCTTTGGTGCCATCGTGCCAAGTGCCGAACCAGCGATCCAGCGGCACCGCGCCATCGGCGTAGTTCACCTCGAAATACTTGTGGTGCAGGTAATGCGCGAAAGCGTGGCTATCTACGGCGGACTCCGCCCCGGCCTCGATCTTGTCAAAACCGATATGCCCGACCACGGCCCCGGTGCCGGTGATGTTCAGATGATACAGCACCAACAGTGGATGCGAGGGGATCAGCAGGTGGATCAGGCTGTCAGACCAATACAGCAGGTGTTCCACTGGGTGCATCGACAGGCTGGACCATGGGCTTGGGTTAACTGAGTTGTGGTGAACCGAGTGGATCCATTTATACAGGATCGGCACATGGATCAGCCGGTGGATGCAGTAGAAATGCACCTCGTGGATCAAGGGCAGCAGCAGGGCAAAGATGGCGAGCGCCCAAGGGTGGGCTTCAAAGGTCGTCCACGGGCCGGAGCCATTGGCCCAAGCGTGCAGCAAAAACACCTCATAGGCTGACCAGATCGGCAGGCCGGTGCCGAAGGTGCGCAGCATGTTGTCAAGGTTCTGGCTTTTGAACCAGAACACGTCTGACGGCGCATCGGCGGGGAATTTCGCGTTGTATTTGAAACGATTGCTTTGGGCGCGGGCACGGTAAAGCCGCCACTCCATCACGCCATAAAGCGCGAAGACCATCACCGTATTGCGCACCCAAATCCACAGAACCCAACCCCATTCGTAGGTTTGCATGGTGGATTTCGCAGGCGTCAGCCAGAACCACAGCGCCGCCCCCAGCGCAAAGAACATCAGGTTCCACGGCAGGAAATACCCCGGCAGCCAGCGCAGCAGGGCCATCGGGCGCGGCGGCCAAGTGAACAGCGGGCTGGTTTCCAACGGGTCTTTAGGGGTGAAATCACCGCGTTTGTTGCGGGTGCCGAATTTCAGATCATCCATAGGTATCCTCCTGCTGCACGGCGACAGAGCAGCCCTTCTCGGCCGACATGCGTGCGGCATCCAGAACGGCCAGCGTGCGGGTGCCCTCGGCGGCGGTTACAGGTGCGGGGCCATTGGTTAGGACTGAGCGGACGAAAGCCTCGTAATAGGCATGATAACGGCCTGGTTCGGATGGATTGCGGGCGGCACCATCAGCGGAGTAAAGCGTGCCCCAGTGGCTTTCAGGTTCATACCCCCATGCGGCCAGATCTTGCACCGGGCGCTTACCTGAAAAGATCGCCTGCGCCTGCACATCGGTGCTGTGCGACAGATAGGCCCCCGCAGCACCGTAGGCCCGCAATTCACGCTGGGCAAAGTGGTTCAGCTTGCTGGCAGACACATGGCTGTGCTGGCCTGAGGCATGGGTCATTGATATATGAAAGGCAGCGTCCGTCGCGCCTTTCGCAAGTTGCACATAATCCAGATGCGCCATGACCGACGTGACGGGGCCGAGCAGATACAGCATCTGATCGACAAGATGACTCCCCAGATCGCGCAGAAGGCCGCCCGTGGGGCCGGCCTCCAATGTGGCAGGGTCGTCGAAGTCCATCCGGCTGTGAATGCGCCAGACTTGGCCCAGACGCCCGGTGTCGATCACCTTCTTCAGCGTTTGCAGGTCACTGTCCCAACGGCGGTTCTGGTAAACACCTAAGGTCACGCCCTTCGCCTGCGCCGCGCGGTCCAGATCGCGCGCGCCTGCCGCATCGGGGGCAAAGGGTTTGTCGGCTACAACGTGCAGCCCCGCCGCAATGGCTTGCAGCACCAAATCCCGGCGGGTTTCGGGCGGGGTGGTGATAGTAACCGCGTCTACGGCACCCGAGGCGATCATCGCCTCTAGCGAGGGATAAACCGGCAAGCCCGGATAATCCGCCTGCACCGCTGCGATGGTTTTATCCGCACGCGCCAGCACACCCGCCAGCGTGCAGCCTTCGGCGGCGTGAATGAACGGTGCGTGGAAATGCCGCCCGCCGGTGCCGTAACCAACCACCCCGATCCGCAGCATCTTACAACGCCAGATCGGCGGTCAGAACCGCATATTCGGCGTCCGTCATCGTGACGTTATGCTGGGGCTGCGGATAGGCCCCAGTGTTCACATCGGCGATGAACTCCTTGAACGCAGCGATGCGTTCGGCCTGCAAGCGGGCGTATTCAGCGGCGAAGTTGCGGTAGGTTTTGGCGTGGCGCGGCTTGTGGCCATCGGTGTGGCCCAGCACATCTTCGGCAAACAAATACTGCGCATCCGCTCCCGGCCCAGCCCCCATGCCCAACATGATCATCGGGGTGTTGGCACTGATCAGCGCACCCAGCCGGTCTGGCACGACCTCTAGCTCTGCGCCAAAGCAGCCGATGGATTCCAGCTTTTTGACGTGGTCCCAGGTTTCGCGGGCCTCGGCGGCGGTTTTGCCAACCGCGCGCCAGCCTGTCCAGGTAACGTAGGAAGGGATCAGACCGACATGGGCAACGATGGGGATATGATTGTCGCACAGCACTTTCTGGATGTCGTAAGAGGCAGAACAATAGATGCAGTCCGCGCCAATACCCATGACCTGAAAAGCAGCGCGCAGGTAATCGTCGGCACTGGCCAGAAATTCGCCGTTGAACCGGCTCCAGCCGCCAAAGGGCAGCCCGACCTGCACGAAACAGCGCCCAGCGGCGGCACGCATTTCAGGCGAAAAGAATCGCCCCTCAATCGACAGCATATGGATGCCCGCTGCATCTGCCGCCACCGCTTCTTCCAGCGTGCTGACATAAAGCATCGAGATTTTCTCGCCCCTCGCCTTCATGGCGCGCATGTCGGCAACAGAGGGGCGATTGTGAAACTGGACCATGATTTGACCTTAAAGTTCGAGATAGACCGCGCCGCCGTCAACTTTGACGGGGTAGGTGCGCAGGTTGATGCAGGCAGGCGCGCGTTTCGCCTCGCCGTTGCGATAATCGAAAGTGGCGCTGTGCTTTGGGCACTCGATGGTGCCATCCATCACCAGACCGTCGCAGAGATGCACCTTTTCATGGCTGCAAATGCCGTCCATGGCGAAAAACTCATCCTCTTCGCTGCGGACGATGACGAAGGTTTGGCTACCGTGATCAAAGCGGATCAGATCATCGGGTTCGATATCGGTGGTGGCGCAAGCGCGGATCCAAGTGGGCATGGTTTTGTCTTTCGTGAGTGTTGGCCCGTGGCCCGGCCAGCATTGCCGGGCCACGGAAGGTCGGGAGTGGAGGATCCCGACGGGGAGAACGGGCACGCCTTCGGCCCTAGGCCGGTTGGCTGCTAATTTCGTTTTCAATCTCTGCCTCAAGCGCTGCCATAGACGCGCCGCCTGCCATCAGATCGGTGATTTCCTCGCGGGTTTTATCGCCCTTCTTGAAATCAGAGGCGATGCCACCCCGGATCAGCACGGCAAAGTGGTCGCCGACGGCCATAGCGTGCATGACCTGGTGGGTGATGAAAATCACTGCCAACCCGCGCCGTTTGGCTTCGTTCACGATGCGCAGAACGTGGGTGGCTTGTTTCACCCCTAAAGCGGCCGTGGGTTCATCAAGGATCAGCACCCGTGCTCCGAAATGGACGGCGCGGGCAATCGCCAGTGCCTGACGTTCACCGCCCGAAAGCCCGCCGACCAGACGGTCGCCATCGTCAATGCGGGTGATGCCGAAGTTCTGCACGGCCTTAACCGCAATGTCATTGGCAGTCTTTCGATCATAAACCTTGAACGGCCCCACCCAGCGCGTCGGCTCGCGGCCCACGAAAAAGCTGCGGCCAATCGACATCAGCGGGAAGGTGCCGCCGAATTGGTGGACGGTGGCGATGCAATGGTCGGCAGCGTCGCGGGGGCTGGAGAAGCTGAGCGGCTTGCCGTCCATCAGGATTTGACCGGAACTGGGCTTGTGGACACCCGACAACAGCCGGATCACCGTGGATTTTCCAGCACCATTGTCGCCCAGCAGGCACAGAACTTCGCCTGCTTTGATTTCAAGGTTGATGTCATGCAGCACGTCAATCGGGCCGAAGCTTTTGTTCACGCCTTGCAGCGAAAGGATTGCGTCAGCCATCACTTTGCTCCTTTCTTGGGCGCATAGGACAGCGCCATTTTGCGGAAGGTGTTGTTCATCAAGACCGCGCCTAACAGCAGAACGCCGATGATCAGGCTGGCCCAGTTGGCGTCAAATCCGGTGAAGTAGATGCCTTGGCTTACGACGGCGAAGGTCAGCGTGCCCAGCACGATGCCGAACACCGACCCATATCCGCCGGTCAGCAGCACACCGCCAACCACAACCGAAATGATCGAATTGAAGATATAGGACTGTCCCGCCGAGACTTGCGCAGAGTTGTACAGGATCGCTTGGGAAAGCCCGACAAAAGCCGCGCTCATGCCCGAGCAAACAAACAGCATGATCGTAACCCGGTCGGTCGGGATACCGGCGTTGCGGGCGGAAACCTTGTCGCCACCCATGGCGAAGATCCAGTTCCCAAAGCGCGAGAAGTGGAGGAAAAAGCCCCAGAACAGGATGGCTGCAAGCCACCAGAAGATGGTGACCTGATAGATGCCGCCGATGAAATCACCCAGCAGCCATTTCGCTTCGGGCACTTTGATCGCGACCGATGTGGTGCCAGTGACCAGCACCGAAAAGCCCAGGGTCATCCCCGCCACGGCAAACAAGGTGCCTAGGGTGACTATAAAGGACGGCACGGCGGTGCGGATCACCAGCAGCCCATTGATCAGCCCGATCACCGCGCCCAACAGCAGCGCTGCCCCCACACCAAACACGATGGGCAAACCGAAATGACCCGAGATGATGGCGCAGGTCATTGACCCGGCCGGGATGATCGAGCCGATGGAGATATCCAACTCTCCAGCGATCATCAGAAGGCCGATGGGAATGGCCACGATACCCAATTGGGCGGCCACGTTCAGCCAGCTGGCAGCACCCGTAGGCGAGGCGAAGTTCGTGCCACCAAAAGCGGTGAAGAACAGGAAAACGGCGGCAAGGCCAAGAAAAGACCCCGTTTCGGGGCGGCGCATCAGGCTGCCGAATGAAAAGCTGGATGACGATGACATGGTGGTTCCTCCCCGACGTCAGACGATGGCCTGCCCGGCACATATGCCGGGCAGGAGGAGTTCAGATCAGCGCACGCCTGCGGCAACTCCCGCAAGGGTCGCATCGACGGTCGAGGCATCGACAATCCCCGGCCCGGTCAGGATCTGACGGGTCGGCACCGACAGGCCGTAGTTGACGTAGTTGTTCAGGATGGTGACGGCGAGGAAGCCTTGGTAATAGCCCTCTTGGTCCATCGCAAACATCTGGGTGCCGGCCTTGATTTTGTCCAGAATGGTCTGGTCCATGTTCATGCCGCCCAGTTTCACCCGGTCAACAGCGCCAGCCTGCATGATGGCCGCATTTGCCGAAATCGCGTCCATGTTGCCGATGGTGTAAACGCCGGTCACGTCTGCATTTTGCTGCAAGTAAGCCGCAACTGCCTGCGTCACCGCCGTGGCATCACCAAAGCTGGTGGACGGCAGCGGCAGCACTTCGCTTGTGCCGCCATTGGCGGTAACGCCGTCATTCAGGCCTTTGCACTGGGCCTCAAGGTTGGCCGCACCGGGAAGGGTGTTGACGCAAACCAGCTTGGTCTGGCCGTGGGTGGCGAAATAGGCACCTGCCGAAACGCCGGTCTGATAGTCGTCTGAGCCGACATAGTTCATCGCGCCCAGACGGTCGGCGGCGTCAAGCCCACCGGCGTTGTAGATTACCAGCGGAATGCCCGCATCGACCACTGCCTTGAACGCCTCGTCCATGGCTTCCGGCACCCAGTTCGGGCCGACGATGGCGGTGGCACCCTGACCAATCGCGGTACGGATCAGGTTGGCGGCGTCCGGCCCCAGATTGTCGTAGTTCTGCGGTGCCAGCCAGGTCACCGACCCGCCCTGTTCCGCCACCAGTTTGCCCGCATCATCCGCGCCGCGCTTGACGATTGACCAGAACGAGTCGTCCGCCTTTCCGCCGATGACGAAGATTTTCGCGCCATCGGCCATTGCGGCGCTGGCACCCAAAGCCAATGCCGAGACGGTGGCGAAGGCTGTCAGAAGTTTCATGGATTTCATTGTGGTAGTCCTCCCTTGGCGCGTGCATGGGGGTCGCCCATGCACGCAGATTTCGTTTCTGATGTCAGGTGGCTTAGCGGTAACCGGCGGCGGAACCGGCCAGCGTGGCGTCGATGTTCGAAGCGTCAACAATCCCCGGCCCAGTCAGAACCGGCGTGGTCGCCAGATCAAGGCCATAGTTCACATAGGCATCCGCCATGGTGACGGCGAGGAAGCCCTGCAACCAAGGCTCCTGGTCAATCGCATAAAGCTGGGTACCCGCTTTGATACGGTCCAGACCCGCGCCGTCCATGTCGAACGAAGCCAACGCGACCTTGCCCGTTGATCCCGCCTGATCAATCCCAATGGCGGCAGAGTTGGCATCGCCTGCGGAAATCGTGACCACGCCGTCAATCGTCGGGTCTTTCAGCAGGGTTGCCTTAATAGCTTCGGCCACAGCTGTCGGATCGCCAAAGCTGGAAGCAGGCAGCGGCAGCTGGTTGGAAACGCCACCTGACGCGGTGATGCCATCGGAAATACCTTTGCAGCGGTCTTCAAGGTTCTGCGCGCCCGGAACTGTGTTGACGCAGATCACGTTCTTCTGGCCGTGGCTGCCGAAATACTCGCCACCCGCCAGACCGGCCGGATATTCTTCATTGCCGATATAGTTGATCGCGCCGAGTTCCTTGGCCTTATCACCGCCGCCTGCATTATACAGCAGAACGGGAATGCCCGCCGCCAGCGCGGCCTTATAGGCCTCGTCTTCCGCATCCGGCACCCAGTTTGGGGCGGCAATAACGGACGCGCCCTGCGAAATCGCGGTGCGGATCAGGTTGGCAGCGTCGCCGCCGATGTTGTCATAATTCTGCAACATCAGATAGTTGACCGAACCGCCATGGGCCTGCACCACCAAAGCACCATCGTCGATGCCCTTTTTGACCTTGGCAAAAAACTGGTCGTCGGCCTTGCCACCAATTACCGCAACTACAGTTGCTTCGGCCAAAACCGCGCCCGCGCTCATTGCCAGCACCGAAGCCGTCATCAACACTTTCATCATCGTTTTCATCGCGTTTCCTCCCTTTTCCCACCGGTTTGGTGGCGTTCTGTCTGTGCCCTTCCGGTCGGGGGCTCCTCTCCCCCTACCGCCCCGTCACCTTTGGGGCTGTCTTTGATCTGCTATTTCCCGGCGTTCATCCGCGCCTTTTTGCGTTCAAACCGCGCATTCATCTGGGCGTCGGAGTCTTTCGATCCGTCGTGCCAGGTGCCGAACCACTTATCCAAAGGGATCACTCCGTCGCCGCCGTAGTTCACCTCAAAATGCTTGTGGTGCAGGTAGTGGGTGTAGGCGTGGCTATCCATCGCTGCGCCGTCGGTGACTTCCAGCTTGTCAAAGCCGATGTGGCCAACAATCGCGCCGTAGGCGGTCGAGGTCAGTTGGAACAGCGCCACGAACGGCGCCGAGGGCAGCAGGATGTGCCAAATAATCTCGGCGAAAAAGAACGCACCTTCGACCGGATGCATCGACATGGACGACCACGGGCTGGGGTTGATCGAGTTGTGGTGGATCGAGTGGATCCATTTATACAAGATCGGCGTGTGGATCAGGCGGTGGATCACAAAGAAATGCACCTCGTGTATGGCGGGAGCAAGGAACAGCAGCACCGTCAGCCACACCCAATGCTCGGACGGGTCGACCCAGTTGCCGATGCCATTGGCATAGCACCACAGGGTAAAGCATTCGACAGCGGTCCACAGCGGGATCGAGATGAAGAAGGTGCGCATGAAGTTGTCGATGTTCTGGCTCTTGAACCAGAACACGTCAGATGGGTTTTCCGCCGGAAAACGGGCGTTGTATTTGAACCGCGTGCCCTGCCTGCGCTTGACGTAATAGAACAGTTCAACCCCGCCATAGAGCAAGAAGATGCCAAGGCTGTTGGCCAGATGGATTTGCAGCACCCACGCGCAGCCAAAGGTCTGCATGGTGGCCACATCCGGCAGCACGAAATACCAGTAGAGCAGCGTCACGCCCATGAAGATCGTGTTGTAGGGCCACACATAGCCCCACAGAAAGCTGCCCAGTTTGGACCATTGCCCCGTCCAGAACGGCGCAATCTCCAGCAGTTTTGACGGCGCGAAATCACCCCGCTTGTTGCGGGTTCCAAATTGTAGATCGTCCATCTTTCCCCCCGTTCGGCGGCTCTGACAGGTCTGTGTCATCGAGTCGCCTGATGGAATTTTCATACCGTTGACAAATGATGCAGCAAAGCTATTTCATAAACACAGATGCGTTTCCCTTCTTTTCCCTCATTTCTATATTCAAGAAATGAAGGATTCCCTCAGGAGCTGCCATGGCACACCGCGCAACAATTTCCGATCTGGCCGAGAAAGCGGGGGTCAGCGTTTCGACCATCGACCGCATCCTGAACGGCCGTGAAAAGGTGCGCCCAGCCACGGCAGCGCGAGTCTTGGCGGCAGCGGAGGAACTGCAGTTCTACGCCATGCCAGTGCTGCGTGAGCGGTTGAACATTGATCGCCCGCGCATCAAGCTGGGCTTTTTGCTGCAACAGTCGCACCGCACGTTTTATCAGATGATCGCCGACGCCCTTCGCATCGCTGCAGATGAAAGCCCTGATCCGGTTGACATCATCATCGAACATATCGACGATCTGTCGCCCGAGGCGGTCACAACCCGGATGCTGGCGTTGGGGGAAAAGGTGCAGGCGCTGGCCGTTGTGACAGCCGAACATGCCCGCATATCCTATGCCATCGAAACCTTAGCTGCCAAAGGCGTGCCGACCTATGGGCTGATTTCGGAACTGACCTCAGCTTGCGGCACCGGATATATCGGGCTGGACAATTGGCGCGTCGGGCGAACGGCGGCTTGGGCGATCGCGGGCTTGTGCAAACGACCGGGCAAGGTGGGGATTCTGGTCGGCAACCATCGCTATCGCTGTCAGGAAATGAACGAATCCGGCTTTCGGTCTTACTGCCGCGAACATGGGTCAGAGTTCACCTTGCTCGAACCGCTGCAAACCTTTGAGGACAAATCCATCGCCCGCGACGTCACTGAGCAGCTCTTGGCGCGCGAGCCCGATCTTGTCGGGCTTTACGTCTCGGGTGGTGGCATGGTGGGCGTGTTGGACGCGCTGAAGGCGGCGGGGCGAAGCCGCTCTGTGGTGACGGTGGGCCATGAGATCACCGAACACACCCGCAACGGGTTGATTGACGAAGACCTTGCGCTTGTAATGGCTCACCCAATCTCGCGGCTTGCCAGTGAAGCAATCGCCCAGATGCGCCGCGACCTCGTTTCTGGGGCGAGCCTTTCCAAGCGTATGATAGGGTTCGAAATCTATACGCCCGAGAATATTTGATACAAGTCGGGCGCGCCATTTGCCGAGGGCAGCTCGCAGGAATTAGGGCCTCACGTTCCACACAAAACTGATCGCTTTAACTTCGTTAAAGTGTCGGTGTTTAACAGGACTACAGGTGAGGGAGATCGACTGATTTCAATAAATTGCCGGTTTGAGCCGACTTTCACAGTCCAAGTCCTCGGACCATTGATGGTCGTCCTGATTAGGGTTTTTGATGCCACCTCACAGTGCATGTCAACGCTATGTCAACCCGCATACGCCGATTTGGCGCGGCTGGTGACGGCGAAAACAGGTCAATGTCCGCCGTTGTCGCATTGGAAAGTGCGCCAAATCAAAGACTTGGCGCGTAAGCCGTTGAAATGCATAAGCTATTGGAATCGCTGGGGTTTTGGCTCATAACCTGAAGGTCACAGGTTCAAATCCTGTCCCCGCAACCAAAAATATCAAATATATCAAATAGATAGAATCCGACCTAAACAGTCGGGTTTTTCTATTTGAAATCCTTGTCAACGCCTGGTCAACGTTTGACGAGTCCCCCCTGAAAACCGGGAGCCTTTTGTATTTGGGGGGCTAAAAAATCCTCACCCCGCGCAGCACGAAAGTTTCGCAACGTCGCGGTCGAACGTTTGCGCGGCCAGCTTCAGACCTTCAACCGTCGTCAGGTAGGGAAAAATCGTCTCGCCGAGGGCCTTGGTCGTCATCCCGAATTTGAGCGCCAATGCCAGCGTCTGAACGCTGTCGGACCCTTCGGGAGCCGCGATCACCCCGCCCAGAATCCGGTCGGTCTTCGCTTCTGCCACCAACTTAATGACGCCGCGCGTGTCGCGTGCGGCCAAGGCGCGCGGCACGTTTTCAAGCCCGAGAACTGAGGTTTTCACGTCATGCCCCGCTGCAACCGCCTGTGCTTCAGTCAGGCCGACGCCCGCCACTTGCGGGTCGGTAAACACCACCCAAGGCATCGCGGCATTGTCATAGCGTTCAGTGCCACCCAGCACCGCATTGCGGGCAGCGAGTTTCGCGCCGTATGCCGCCATGTAGACGAACTGATCGCGGTTGGTCACGTCACCTGCGGCAAACACGCCGGGGCGGGTGGTCTGCATGTCGTCGCCCACCACGATTGCGCCGCGTTTGTCGGTCTCAATCCCCATTTCGGTGAGCCCCAGCCCTTCGGTATTGGGGCTGCGTCCGGCAGTCACGACCAGATGATCGGCGTGGAGTTCCAGCCTTTTGCCGCCTTCCTCGATGCACAATGTGGCCTGCTCCCCGTCGCGGCGGCAGGCGTCATAGGTCACGCCGCAATGCAGGGCGATTCCCTCGTCGCGGAACACCTTTGCAAGCACTTCCGACACTTCGGGTTCGGCCTGTGGCAGCAGGCGTGTTCGGCACACCACCGTTACATTCACGCCCACGCGCGCCATCATCTGCGCCAGTTCCACGCCGATATAGCCGCCGCCAAGGAACACGAGGCTTTCGGGCAGGGAGTCCAGCGCCAAGAGAGAGGTGCTGTTCAAGGTCGGCACATCCTGGATGCCCGGAATGGGTGGCAGAGCGGGACGCCCGCCCGTGGCGATAATGATCTTGGGTGCGCGGATCATCCGCGCGCCCACCTTGACGCCACCCTCAACGAGGGTTGCGGCACCTTCGTCGATATAGGTGATTTCCTCATAGCCCGGCAGGAGGTCAGCGTATTTCTTCTGCCGCAGACCGGAGACGAGCGCCTCCTTCGCTGCCATCAGTGCGGCCCAGTCATCGACTTGGGCCGACCCGGACAGGCCCGGAAACCGTCGCGCAGCTTTCGCGCCATGAATCGCTTCCGCGGCCCGGATCATGGTCTTGGACGGCACGCATCCGACGTTCACGCAGGTGCCGCCGATCAGCCCGTGACCGATCAGCGCAACACGTTTGCCTGCCTCGGCCGCCGTGATCGCGGCGGAAAAACCCGCCGATCCGGCCCCGATCACGACCAGGTCGAAATTATTCTGGTCCGGGCCGGGAATGGTGCAGCAATCGTTCATCGTCGTATTCCTTCAAGAGTTCCTGGTGTTCCGCTGGCGTCGCCAGACGGCATAAATCGTAAGGCCGATGAAAAAGGCGAGCGCGGGCAGCAGCACGTAATCAAGCCAGCCCAGCACCGCAGTCACCCCTAAGATGCCGAACAACACCGCCGGAACCGGGGTGAAGCAGCACAACGCCGCAATCAAGGTGCCGATGATGCCTGTGGCCAGCAGGCGCTGATCAGATTTTTCCACACTCATTCAATGCGCCTCGCATCCGAATTTGCGTCGGGCGCACCGCAGCTTGACCGCGCGCGCCGCAGGCTGCGCCACGTCAGCGCCGCAACCGCCGCAACAGACATAATGGCCACGCCACCACCGCCGCCGATCCATCTGCCAACCGCGCCCGTGATCGCGGTCAAAGCCACGCCTCCACCAGCACAACAGACAATCATCACCAGGGCGGCAATCAGTGTCGCCAATACCCCGCCTTGAATGTCGTCGCGCATCGGATTCAGCCCTGTGCAATGGCTGGATAGCCCGCTTGCTCGGATGCAGACGAAATTGCAGCAGCGTCCGTCAGGGCGGGATCAAAGATGACATGTGCGGTGCGCGCGTCAAAATTCACTTCGACCGATTGCACGCCTTCGACCCCGCTCATCGCGGCCTTGACCGTCACCGGGCAGAGCGCGCAGGTCATGCCGGGCACATCGAAGGTGACTTCAGCCAACACTGGGGCCGCTTCGGATACCGATTGTGCAAAGGAGGTTGGCGCGATGGCGGGAAACCCGAGCATGAGGGTGCCCAGCACCAGAATTGCAAAACGTTTCATGATGTATCTCCGTTGATTTCAGTAAAAGAGCGGTGCCCACCAGTTCAATGTCAGCGACAGCGGGACAAGCACTGTTGCCGCCCAAAGCACCGTCTTGGTGAGGCGCGAAGATTGGGCGCGGGCACAGTAGGACCCTTCGACGCACACGGGTTTAGCCCGAAAGTAGACATGCCAGAACCCGAGCGCGATAAAGACGATGGCGATGCCAGAGGTGAGCGGCTTGTAGGGTTCCAGCGCGGTCAGGTTGCCGATCCAGGCCCCTGAAATGCCGAGCGTCACCAGCACCAGCGGCACGATGCAGCAGGCCGAGGCGAGGAAGGCACCAAACAGGCCAAGAGCGGCGAAAAGCCCCTTGCGGTCTGCCCTGGAGGCTCCGTCTTGGGTGGTGTTGAGTTCGGTCATGCGACTCTCCTTGAGCTTTCGACATAATTGGTCTACGGTCTGTAGCAACTACAGGTGCAAGGAGTATTCTCATGAAAGCCGATCACATGAACGAGAGATCGCTGCGGCGATCCGACCTTGCGCAGGCCACCGGATGCAACCTTGAAACGATCCGCTACTATGAAGGTGTCGATCTGTTGCCCGCTCCAGCCCGGACTGCCGCAGGGCATCGCGTCTACAGCGGCCAGGACGTGAAGCGGCTCAGGTTTATCATGCGGGCGCGGGAACTGGGCTTTTCTCTGGAAGATATTCGCGGTCTGCTTGGTCTTGGCGACGGCGCACTGCGCTCATGTGCTGAAGTCAAGGAGAGGACTGAGGTGCACCTTGCAGACGTCAGAACCAAGATCGCTGACCTACAACGCATTGAGGCGGTTTTGTCTCGCACAGCAGCACTTTGCACTGGTGAAGACCGCCCCGACTGCGCCGTGTTGGACAGTCTGCGAAATTGAGACACGCGGGCGTGTCTTTAAGGGCGCCGTGGGGGGCGTTGCTTTCATCGCAAGCGTCAGGGACGATCTGGATCCAACTCTCAACCGAGCAAGGGCAGTTCATAAATACAGGCGGTGATGCTGGTGGCCTGCCGCGATGTAACACTTCAACTGCCGGACCAGGCGCGCCCAAATTCCGACACAATTGGGTACGAATATTAATGTTTATGAGGCTATCCCGGCAAAGATCGGGACAATCTGAGGCAGCACATGGCAACCATTGTCGGGACCAGCGGTAACGACACAATTACCGGCACCTCGCAGGATGACAGCATCTACGGCGGCGCCGGCGATGATGTCCTCTTTGGCGGCAACGGCCGCGACGCTCTGTTCGGGGGCGATGGCAATGACACAATCGGTGGCGGTGCCAAGTCCGACTCGCTCTACGGTGGCACCGGAATCGATACGCTCGACTATTCCGTTCTCAAGAACGGCGTCAGTGGCGTCTCGGTCAACCTTGCCACCAACACCGGGTCGAACGGTGACGTAATCGATGGCTTCGAGAACGTCATCGGCACATCTCGGGCCGACAACCTGACTGGTGACAGCGGCGCAAACGTGCTCGATGGCCAGGCCGGAGACGACCGCCTCGCGGGCGGCGCAGGCAACGATACGCTCTACGGCGGAACCGGTAACGACACCATTCTTGGCGAAGACGGCGATGACCTTCTCAACGGGGGCGCTGGTGCCGACTCGCTGGATGGTGGCACCGGAAGCGACACCGCCGATTACACGGGCTCGAGCGCGGCAGTCTCAGTAAATCTTGTCGCCGGGACGGCCACAGGAGGGGACGCACAGGGCGACACCCTGACGGGGATTGAGAACCTCATGGGGTCCTCATTTGCCGACACGCTGACGGGGGATTCGGGCGCGAACATCCTCTGGGGGGCGGCGGGTAATGATCTGCTGACCGGCGATGCAGGCAACGACAGCCTTTACGGCGGCGACGGGACTGACACACTTTACGGCGGGGATGGCGACGATTTCCTTGCTGGTGGCTCTGGGGCCGATACGCTCTCGGGCGGGACCGGCACGGACACGGCGGATTATTCCGCCTCCTCGGCGGGGGTCACCGTCAACCTGGCGGCCGGGCTCGGTTCGGGCGGCGACGCCGCCGGGGATACGCTGAGCGGGATCGAGAACCTGACTGGTTCGGCCTTCAACGACAGCCTGACCGGTGATGCCGGGGCCAACGTCCTCGATGGCGGCGCGGGCAATGACACGCTGGTCGGCGGCGGCGGGGCGGACAGCCTGGTCGGCGGCGCTGGCACCGATACGGCGGATTATTCGGCTTCTGCGTCGGGCGTGACGGTGAACCTGACCACCGGGCTTGGCGCGGGCGGCGACGCCGCCGGGGATACGCTGAGCGGGATCGAGAACCTGACTGGTTCGGCCTTCAACGACAGCCTGACCGGTGATGCCGGGGCCAACCTCCTCGATGGCGGCGCGGGCAATGACACGCTGGTGGGCGGCGCTGGCGCGGACAGCCTGATCGGCGGGGCGGGCACCGATACGGCGGATTACTCGGCCTCTGCGGCGGGGGTCACTGTCAATCTGACCACCGGGCTTGGCGCGGGCGGCGATGCGGCAAGCGACATACTCACCGGAATCGAGAACCTGACCGGCTCGGCCTTCAATGACAGCCTGACCGGTGATGCCGGGGCCAATGTGCTGGACGGCGGCGCGGGCAATGACACGCTGGTGGGCGGCGCTGGCGCGGACAGCCTGATCGGCGGGGCGGGCACCGATACGGCGGATTACTCGGCCTCTGCGGCGGGGGTCACCGTCAATCTGACCACCGGCCTTAGCGCGGGCGGCGATGCGGCGGGCGACATACTTACCGGGATCGAGAACCTGACCGGCTCGGCCTTCAATGACAGCCTGACCGGTGATGCCGGGGCCAATGTGCTGGACGGCGGCGCGGGCAACGACACGCTGGTCGGCGGCGCCGGGGCGGACAGCCTGGTCGGCGGCGCTGGCACCGATACGGCGGATTACTCGGCCTCTGCGGCGGGGGTCACCGTCAATCTGACCACCGGGCTTGGCTCTGGCGGCGATGCGGCGGGCGACATACTCACCGGCATTGAGAACCTAACCGGCTCGGCCTTCAACGACAGCCTGACCGGTGATGCCGGGGCCAACGTGCTCGACGGTGGCGCGGGCAACGACACGCTGGTTGGCGGTGCTGGCGCGGACAGCCTGATCGGCGGCAGCGGCACGGACACGGCGGATTACTCGGCCTCCTCGGCGGGGGCCACCGTCAACCTGACCACCGGCCTTGGCGCGGGCGGCGCTGCGGCGGGCGACATACTTACCGGGATCGAGAACCTGACCGGCTCGGCCTTCAATGACAGCCTCACCGGTGATGCCGGGGCCAACGTGCTCGACGGTGGCGCGGGCAACGACACGCTCGACGGCGGCGCGGGCAATGACACGCTGGTCGGCGGTGCCGGGGCGGACAGCCTGGTCGGCGGGGCGGGCACCGATACGGCGGATTATTCGGCCTCTGCGGCGGGGGTCACTGTCAATCTGACCACCGGGCTCGGCTCGGGCGGCGATGCGGCAGGCGACATACTTACCGGAATCGAGAACCTGACCGGCTCGGGTTTTGCCGACAGTTTGACCGGCGATGCCGGGGCCAATGTGCTGACCGGAGCTGCGGGGGCTGACTCGCTGTTTGGTGGGGCAGGCAATGACAGTCTTTACGGCGGGTCAGAGAATGACACGCTGGTGGGTGGCTCCGGGTCCGACCTTTTGGACGGCGGCAGCGGCACGGACACGGTGGACTACTCGGCCTCTGCGGCGGGCGTGACGGTGAACCTGGTCACCGGGCTCGGCTCGGGCGGCGATGCCGCAGGCGATACCCTCACCGGCATAGAGAATTTGATTGGTTCCGGTCTGGCGGACAGCCTGACCGGCGATGCCGGGGCCAATGTGCTGGATGGCGGCGCGGGCAATGATACGCTGGTTGGCGGTGCTGGCGCGGACAGCCTGATCGGCGGCAGCGGCACGGACACGGCGGATTACTCGGCCTCTGCGGCGGGCGTGACGGTGAACCTGGTCACCGGGCTCGGCTCGGGCGGCGATGCCGCAGGCGATACCCTCACCGGCATCGAGAATTTGATTGGTTCCGGTCTGGCGGACAGCCTGACCGGCGATGCCGGGGCCAATGTGCTGGATGGCGGCGCGGGCAATGATACGCTGGTGGGCGGCGCTGGCGCGGACAGCCTGATCGGCGGCGCGGGCACCGATACGGCGGATTACTCGGCCTCTGCGGCGGGGGTCACTGTCAATCTGACCACCGGGCTTGGCGCGGGCGGCGATGCGGCGGGCGACATACTCACCGGCATTGAGAATCT
>NZ_JAFCTX010000056.1:0-21186 GCF_049896245.1 Cypionkella sp. TWP1-2-1b2
CAGGGCGGCGATCCTGAACCGATTTACGGCACTTGGAACGCCGCAAACTCAACGTGTCGGATGACTCTGTCCAGCGGAAGGGAAAACTCGACCTCAGGCTGATTTGTGCAACAGAGCCTAGGCACGGCTGAATTCATCAAGCACAGCTTCCGATGAATGAAAGTGGCCCAACGGACGGTTCGTCTGCGAACTGTTTTCGTAGACATCAAAGATGCCCCAATCGAATATTTCGTCCAATAGATCACGATGGTCTGCCATAGTTCCAAACCACAGACAGGTCGGCAAAGCAGTCTCCTAAGTCATCTCATATCCCGCTGCATTTAAGCGGAAAACTCCAACTCTGCACAACAAAATGTTCAGGGCAAACGCGGTGAAGGATTCCCACGCCTTAACGCGCGTGCCGCCTGCGGAAACGGGCAGCCTTGACCAATATCATCAAGGCTGCCCGCAGTTTCTTACTTTATCAGATCGGCGACCGGGATCGGGGCCGAGATGGTCCAGCTATCGACCACAGCAGGTTTGCCTTTTTCGGTATCGACGATCAGGTATTTCGCCGAGTTCTGGTGGTGCAATTCGGACGTGAAGGTACGCGGGCCGAACAGGGTCGGCTCGTCCTTCATCTTCTCCAACTCGGCCACCACGGCGGCGGTTTCGGTGGTGCCTGCACGCTCCACCGCTTTGGCCCAAACGTCGATCATCACATAACCGGGATAGACGTATTGGGTCGATGGGTCCGCGCCGGTAGCTTCTTTATATTTGGCGTTGAATTTGGTGACTTCCGGGTTGGGATCGTCGCCATAGACCGAGCCTTGCACCGGGACGTAGAAGTTTGACAGATCCGGCACCGCCGACTGCCAATAAGACCCATCGACGCCCGAGCCGTTTAGGATCATCGTGTTGATCCCGGCAGCGCGGATTTGTTTGATCGCCGACACCGCGCCCGGCATCATGGTGCAAAGCATGATCGCATCCGGTTCGGCTGGCAGCGATTTGATCCGTGTGATCTGGGCGGCGATGGAAGCATCTTCATTCTTGAAGGTGTCTTCGCCGACTAGGCTTGCGCCTTCCAGCTTGGGCATCATGTAGTCAAAGCCGTCGCAGATGCCTTTGTTATATTCGGTCCAAGTGTCGAGCAGGCGGTAATAGGTGCGGGCGTTCTTCTTGGTGTAAGACCATTCGGCCATCGTAGCACCCTGCACCGCTGCCAGCACCGAGGCCGAGAATGAATTCGGGCCAACGCCTTGAATCCCGGCCTTGATCGACTCGGCACAGAGGAAGAACGACGGCAGACCCGCGCCTTCTGCTGCAAGAGCCGCGGGGGCACCGAAGTCATAGTCGCAGGACACCACGACCATATCAGCGCCCGCGTCGATCACGGAAAGGCCAGCTTTGGCCCCCTCGGCGCGGTCGGTCTTGGTGTCGGCGTTGACGACTTCGATCTGCTTGCCGAGCAGGCCGCCCGCTTCGTTGATTTCCTTGATGCGGATCATCGCGGCGTCTTGGGCGGGCTTGTCATAGCCCTGCATGAAGCCGGATTCGGCAGTGGCAAAGCCGACGATGATCTTGTCGTCATCTTGCGCAAGCGCCGGGGTGACGAGGGCGGTGGCCCCCAGCAGCGCGAGGCTTAGTTTGGTAAGGTTCTTCATTTGGATACTCCTTGTTGGGTGGGCTTATTGCCGGGGTCTTCGCCCGGATTCTTTAGGTTGGCCATTTCGGAACGGCGAAGCGGCCAGCGCAGTTCGGAATTCGCCATGATGCCTGCGGGGCGGCGGATCAGGATCAGGATCATCACAATGCCCAAGGCGATCTCTTGCAGCCCGTTCGGGATGGCGAGGGTGATCGTGCCGACGGTCACGCCTGCTTCCAACCAGCGCAGGGCCTGGATCAGGCTGGACAGGATCACCACGCCCAGCACCGCGCCTGACAAGCTGCCGATGCCGCCGACGACCAGCATCGACAGGGTGGTGAAGGTCAGGGTGAGGTAGAAGGTGTCGGGGGTGACGACGCCGATGGAATGGGCAAACAACGCGCCGCCCATGCCCATGACAGCGCCGGACAAAATGAAGGCGATCAGGCGCTGCTTGGGGATATCGACGCCCGAGGCGGCGGCGGCGGTCGGCTCGTCTCTCGCGGCGCGTAGGGCGAGGCCCGCGCGGGAAATCGCGTGTGCCCAAGCCACGATCACCGCGATGATGGCGGCGATCAGATAGGGCCAGATCGAGCGGATGATCGGGATACCGACGACGGAGGAGGTGGCGGCGGTGACAGATTCCCAGTTGGAATAGACCGTGTTGATCATCGCCAGCATGGCAAAGGTGGCGATGGATGCCGCGATGCCGGACAGCCGCATCAGGATTTTGCCGAACAGTGCAGCCCATATTGCAGCCCAAAAAGCGGCGAAGATGGCTCCGGCCCAAAAGGGCAGTTGCGTGTTCATCAGCCAATCGGGCAGGCCGGGCAGCAGGGTTTGTTTCATCATCGGCGGGATGGTCAGCCAGGCGGCGGCATAGGCTCCCAAACAGGTGAAGCCGATATGGCCGAACGACATCACCCCGGAATTGCCGATGAAGATATACAGGCCAACGACAAGGATGACGCGCAGGAACATGTCGATCACGGTCTGGTTGAACGGGCGCGAGCCTGCGGCGACCGCGATCAGCGCGATGGCGATCAGGATCAGCGTCAGCAGGATCGGGGTGGAGATGGTGCGGCGGATCATCGACATGTCAGACCCTCTCTTTCGTGCCGCGCGCGGCGATCAGGCCTTGGGGGCGGAAAATCAGCACCAAAATCACCGCGCCGTAGACGAAGGCATCGCGGAACGGGCGGGCGTCGATCGGCAACACGGTTTGCATGACGACCGAGGCGGCACCGAGCAGGAAGCCGGCGAGGACGGCTCCGGGCAGCGAGCCTAATCCTCCGATCACCGTGGCGATGAAGGCCATCAGCATCACCGACGCGCCCATCTGGATATCAACAGTCCCGGTTTGTGCCGCAAGGATCAGGCCGATGGCGGCGGCGAGGGCACCGGACAGCGCGAAGGCACCCATGATCACCCGATTGGCGCGCACGCCGAGCATGCGGGCCATGGTGAAGTTCTCGGCGGCGGCGCGCATTTCCAGCCCGAAGCGGGTGCGTTTCAGGAAGGCGGTCAGCGCGAACAGGATGGCGATGGTGGCGGCGATGGTGATGACTTGCAGTAAGGGGATGCGCGCGCCAAGGATTTCGACGGGTTGGCTGAGGGCAGGCAAAAGCGAGATCGACTTCGGGCGGCTGGAGAACAGCATCAGCAGGAAGTAGCGGATCACGAAGCCCAGCGCGAAAGAGGCGATCATCATGGTGGCGGGATTAGCGCGGCGGAAGCGGCGGAACACGATGATTTCCGACAGCACCGACAGGCCCGCGCCCATTGCCAGCACGAAGGGGATCAGCAAGAACCACGGCAGGTTGCCCGCGAACACGATGGCGACGGCATCGGTTGAGGGCCACAGCAGCGCGAAGATTGAAAACGAAATCACATCGCCGTGCGCGAAGTTCACGAGGCGCATCACGCCGAAAATCAGGGCGATGCCCAAGGCACCAAGGGCATAAAGCGAACCGAGGCTGAGGGCGTCAAACAGGGTCTGCATCAATGCTCTCCATAGCCAAAATAGGCGGCTTGCATGGCTTCGGATTGGCCCATGGCGCGGGCATCGCCGTCCAGCAGGACTTCACCACCCCGCATCAGGATCATCCGCCCCCCGACCAGTTGCGCGCGGGTGGAGGATTGCTCGACGATCAGCAGGGTCAGCGCGCGGTGGGCGCGCAATGCGATCAAACGTTCATAAACCTGATCGGTGATGTTCGGGGCCAGACCCAAGGACGGCTCGTCGATTGCAATCAAACGCGGGTTGGTCATCAGGGCGCGCCCGATCACCAGCATTTGCTGTTGGCCCCCGGACAGCAGACCCGCTTGCGAATGGCGGCGGTCTTTCAGGATCGGGAAGGTGGCGTAGACGGCTTCCAACTCGGTCGCGGCGCGGCTGCGCCAGTTCCGGGTGGCGGCGTGCATCCCTGTGCCGACCAGCAGGTTTTCCTCGATGGTCAGGCTGCCGAACACCTCGCGCCCCTCGGGCACCATCGACAGACCCATGCGGGCGATATCCTCGGGCGCGTGTCCGGTTATGTCTTGGCCGCCAAAATCAACCCGACCGCCAGCAGGTGGAGTCACCCCGGCGATGGCGCGCAAAAGACTGGATTTGCCCGCACCATTCGGCCCTGTGATGAACAGAATCTCGCCTTCGGTCAGGGTGAAGGTGACGTTGCGCACAGCCGTCAGGCGGCCATAGCGGATGGTCAGGTTGGACAGCGCAAGCAGGCTCATGCCATGACCTCCAACACCGGAAGGTTGGTATCGGCAGCCGTGCCCATATAGGCGTGGCGTACCTTCTCACTGGCGCGGATGCTGGCGGAATCGCCGGTTTCGATCACCATGCCGGAATCCAGCACGACGATATGATCGCACAGGCTGAGGACCAGCCCGACGTTATGCTCGATCAGCAACACACCGCAGCCGATTTCACTGGCAATGCGGCGGATCAGGTTGGCGAGATCGGCGGCCTCTAGGCCAGACATGCCAGCGGCGGGTTCATCCAGCAGGATATAGGCGGGCTTGCCGATCAGGGCGCGGCCAATGGCAACGCGGCGCTCATCGGTATAGGGCAGGGTCCCGGCAATGCGGTTTTGCAAAGCGCCAATGCCGATCCAATCCAGCATCGCGGCAGCTTCCGCCCGCGCGCGGCTGCGCGATTGGCCAAGGCCCACGCCCGTCACTTCCAGATTGTCGATCACCGCCAGATCACGAAACAACCGCCCGCCCTGAAAGGTGCGGGCGATGCCACGGCGGCGGATTTCATGTGGCTTTAACCCCGAAAGGTTGAGCTTGGCCGAGGCGGTATCAAGTGACACCGCCCCGCCCGTGGGGGTTTGAAACCCGGTCAGCACATTGACAAGCGTGGTTTTGCCGGCACCATTCGGGCCGATCAGCCCGGTGATCTGGCCCGGCGTGATGCTCAGATCGACATCCGACAGGGCTTTCAGCCCCGCGAAGGCAACCGACAGCTTGTCTGCGCTGAGTTGGCTCATTTTTTCTCCTTGCAGGTGATCAGGTAAGAGCCGGAAGCGTCTAAAGTGGCGCTCCACCCCGGTTCGATAACGATGGTTGTGGTGACTTCTTCGATCACCGCAGGGCCTGCGATCTGCGCACCTGCGCCCAAAGAACCGCCGTCATAGATCGGCGTGCGGGTGCGGCTGCCATCGGCGGAGAACACCGCGTCGCGGTAGGCCTTGATCGCCTGATCGGCGGCTTTTCCGGCGGCGATGTGCATCCGCTTTGGCTTGTCGACCAGCCCGTAGACCGTGCTTTCGATGTTCACCACCTCGACCGTCGAATGCGGTTCAGAATAGGTGTAAAGCTGTTCATGGCGGGCGTGGAAGGCGGCCTTGATCTGGTCGATGGTCTGCGCGGTCACCGGGAAGTTGCCGATTTCCACAGTGCATTCATGCACTTGCCCGACATAGCGCATATCAAGGCTGCGCTTGATCAGGGTGTTGCCTGCGGTAAAGCCATCGGATGTCAGATGCGCGATGCCCTGCGCTTCAATCTCGGTGAACAGGCTGTCGATGCGGGTGTAGGCCGCGTCATTGTCCAGCCGCAGCACCGCGGTGGCCATGTAGTTATACTTCACGTCCGAGATGATCTGACCAAAGGCGCAGAGGCCCGAAGCGAGTTTCGGCAACACGATGGTGTCGATGCCCATATCGGCGGCCAGCGCTGTGATATGTGCCGCCGTCGCCCCGCCAGCCCCCACCAGCACGAAATCGCGGGGGTCATAGCCGCGTTCAATCGTGACGCGGCGGATGCCGTTGACCATGTTGGCGTTGACGATGGTGAACATGCCATAGGCGGCACGTTCGACCGACAGGCCCAAAGGACTCGCGATGCTTTTGACCGCGTCATAGGCTTTTTGCGCATCCAGCGGCAAACGGCCGCCGACAAGCCCATCGGGGTTCAGATAGCCGAGCACGATATTGGCGTCGGACACCGTGGGCAGTTGCCCGCCCTGACCATAACAGGCAGGACCGGGATCGGACCCCGCCGATTGCGGCCCCATTTGCAGCAGGCCCATCTCGTCGATCCAGCCGATGGAACCGCCGCCGGCGCCCAGGGTTTCCACCTGAATCATCGGCACGCCGATGCGGTAGCGCAGAAAGTCGATGTTCTTGTTGATATTGGTGGAGCCGTCTTTGGTGAGCGTAATGTCGAACGAGGTGCCGCCCATATCCACGGTGATCACATCGGTTTTGTTAAAGGGGGCGCAGACATAGAGCCCCGCCGCCGGGGCCGAGGCCGGGCCGGAGTTGATGGCATAAACCGAGCGATCCGTCATCGCCTGCCCAATCGCAAGCCCGCCGTTGGATTGGTAGTAGCGCACGGGTTGCTTGGCACCCAGTTGCTGGAAATAGGCATCCACCGCCGTCACATAGCGCTTCATAATCGGGGCTAAGTAGGCGTTGACGACAGCGGTCGAGGTGCGGGTGTATTCGCGGACTTGCGGGTAAAGTTCCGACCCCATGGTCAGGATCACCCCCGGCATCATCTCGCGCACAATCTCGCCCGCGCGGCGTTCGTGGGTTGGGTCGAGCACCGACCAGACGAAGCTGATGGCCAAGGTTTCGACGCCTTCGGCAAGGAAGATGTTGCAGGCGGCGCGAACATCGGCTTCGGTCAGCGGGGTGCGGATTTCGCCATTCGACAGGATACGCTCGCGCACCCCACGGCGCAGATAGCGCGGAACGAGCATGGTGGCGGGCGGGTAGTCGGGATCATAGCGGTAGCCGTCTTCTTTATGGCCAAGGCGGATTTCGAGGGAATCCTCATGCCCCGCCGTGCAGATCAGCCCGGTTTTTGCGCCCTTGTGCTGGATCAAAGCGTTCAGGCCAACGGTGGTGCCGTTGATGCACAGATCGCAGTTCGAGATGATCTCGGTGGCGGAAACCCCCAATTCCTCGGTCATCAAAGCAAGGCCGTTCTTGATCGCCAAGGTCGGGTCTTGCGGGGTGGACAGCGCCTTGAACAGCCGGACCTGCCCGGTCTGGTCGGCGAGGACGAAATCGGTGAAGGTGCCACCGGCATCAATGCCCAAACGGTAATCGGTTTTCATCGCGGCGCCCTCCTAAATCGCGGCCACGGCGCGGCGACGCGCACGCAGGGTTTCGGTTGCCGCCATATCGACGGTCAGGCTTTCAGCATCGCTGACGATCACCCCGTAATCGGCTTGCGCCCCCTTCACCGAGACAAGGCCGTTCTTGATATCCCACACCACCTTTTCCACCGCCCGATCCATCGGGTCGCCGTAGCCACCACCGCCGGGGTTCATGTTGGTGATGCGGTCGCCGGGTTTGATCACCTTGATGACGTTCTCGCGGATGGTTTCAGAGTGGTCGCCTTCGACCAGTTCCAACCGCCCGACCTTCTCGTCGATCATCGTGGAACTGGCCCCTGCCGCCCCCACAGCCGGAATACGGCGGCCTTCACCAAAAGTGATGAAGGTCATGTCATCTGACAGCGGCTCCACCTCCCAAGCGGTGCCGGAACCGCCGCGGAATTTGCCCGCTCCGCCCGAGTCGGTCATCAAGCCGTAGCGGTGGATGATGATCGGATAGCTGTATTCCAGCAGTTCCACGTCACCGCTTGTCAAAGCGCCAAAGCAACATTCCGGCCCGCAGGCGTGCCAGCCGTCTTGCGCAGGCGTCGCCCCCGCGCCCGAGATGATGGTGGCCAGCACCATCGTCACATATTCCTCGTCGTGGCGCTTGTCCCATCCGGCGATGTTCAACCCGTTGGCATGGCCCCAGCTTGCCGATACTTTCGACGGCACGGCTTTTTCAAACGCCAACCGCACCGCATCGGTCAGGGTTTCCATCGGCGTGGTGGTGCAGTTCATATGCGGCGCGGGTTCTTTCGCGTTACACAGCGTCCCCTTCGGACCCATATCGACCGAGATGCAGCGATAAAGGCCTTCGTTATACGGCGGCGGCAGTTGCGCGAACATCATCAGGCCAAGGTAGACGCCGGAATAGCTGTTCCCCTCATAACTGTTGATGAAATACGGGATCTGCGGCGGGCTGGAGATTTCGATGTGGCAGCTGTCGGCCTTGATCGTCACCGTCGCGGTGATGGTCAGATCGCCAAAACCGTGGCCGGCGTCTTCAACAATCGCCGAGCCTTCATAGGTGCCGTCCGGCACAGTGGAAATCAGGCTGCGCATCTGCCGCTCTGCCATATCCAGCAAAGTATCAATGCAGGCGTCCACCACGTCTTCGCCATACTTATCCAGCATGGCGATCAAGGCGCGTTCGCCGACCTGACAGGCCCCGATCAGCGCGTTGAAATCGCCTTCTTGGTCGCGCCGCGCGCGCATGTTGGTGAAGATAAAGTTCAGCACATCCTTACGCGGCACGCCGCGATCCCAGATTTTCACTGGCGGGATGCGCAGACATTCGGCGTAGATTTCCTTGGCATTGGGGTTATAGCCCGCAGGCACCGGGCCGCCGATATCGGTCAGATGGCCTTTGCAGACGGTCCAATACTTCAGCTTGCCCTTGTAAAACACCGGCTTGTAAAAACAGGTGTCGATGGCATGGCTGCCACCCCAGGCCGGATCGTTGTGAATCAGCAGATCGCCTTCATGGATGTCGCCGTTAAAATACCCCGCGACCACTTTCATCGCCGGGATCAATGAGCCGAGGTGGATCGGAATATCCTGCCCCTGCAAGATCATCTCGGGACGCGCGTTGAACAGCGCGGTGGAATAATCGTGCGCCAGATTGAACACCGAAGATCGCGCGGTTTTCTCAAGCGACAGCGTCATTTCGCGCTGCGTGGTTTCCAGAATGCCGCGAACGACCGATAGCGTGATCGGATCAACCTTCGTGGCGGATGTGGTGGCGCTGGCCATGCCTATTCCCCTTCAAATGCGCGGCGCAAAAAGGGAGCAATCAGGCAAAATGCCCGCTGTGATCGCCGAAACTCCCCGTTGCGCGGCGTCTTCTGCACCGTTGCAGGGGTCAGGCTAGGCGCGCAAACGGGCAGGCGTCTTTGCAGAGGGCGCACGGGTTTTTGACGCAGAGCGCACTTTACGGCTTTGCGTGCCGCCCGCGCTTTACAGGGGCAGTTTTGCGTGGCCTGATCAATTAAACTTGGGGGCTTGCGATGAAGACCACCATCACCACCAAAGGCGTCGATCTCGCCGCGCGCAGCCGTCACTGGCACGAGGCGATTGGGCAGGCCTATTTCCCACTGGACCTGTCGTTCCGCCGCCCCGAAGCCTTCGACGGCGAATTGAGCATGTGGCAGTTGGGTGAAGTCTCGCTGTCGCGCTTGACCTCTGACGCTTTGATGTATCGCCGCCTGCCCAAGCATTTGCAGATCCAAGGCCCCGAGGAATTTCTGGTCACCCTGCCCGCCAAATCGGAATTGCTGTTTGCCCAAGGCGGGCGCGAGGTGCGCGCCAATCCCGGCGCGTTCTTCATCGAGCGCAGCCATGAACCCTATGAGTTCAGCCATGCCGAACCCGCAGATCTGTGGGTGATGAAGCTGTCGTTGCAGATGTTGGGCGGGCGGGTTCGCGCGCCTGATCGGTTTTGCAGCTTGCAGTTCGATGCCACCAATGGTGCGAACGGGTTGTTCGTGGATATGGTGCATCTGATCCCGCAACGCTACGACGCGATGAGCGAGGAAGCCCGCAGCATGGTCGGGCGGCAGTTGGCGGATTTGCTGGCGCTGGCCCTGCAGTCGGATGAGAGAGTGCTGAGTTCGGGCGGCTCGACGGTGCGGATGGCGCATCTGGCGCGGATCGAAAGCTTTGTGCGCCGCCATATCGACAACCCCGATCTGGTGCCGGATGATGTGGCGGCGGGCTGTGGCGTCTCGGTGCGCTATCTGCATGAATTGCTGCGCGACACCAATCAGACCTTGGGCAGTTGGATCAGGGATCAACGCTTGGCTGCGGCGCGTGAGGATTTGGGCAATCCAAGGGATAAGCGTGCGATTGGTGAGATCGCCTATGCCCGCGGCTTTGCCGATCAGGCGCAGTTTTCCCGCGCCTTCCGGCAGCGCTATGGCATCACCCCTAAAGAAGCGCGGGCGCGGGAGTGAAGGGGAAACGCTGCCTGTCATCGCCGTTCCCCCTTTCCTTACCGCTGGAGATGGCTGCGGACGCGGGCAATCGCGGCTTGGCGTTCGTGGCGCGCGGCGAGAGCCTGATCCAAGCTCACCTCGACAAACCGCGCCGGGCTGTGCGGCTGCAACTGGCCGATCAGGTCCATATCGGCGGAGATGATCGTGCCCAGCATCATATAGCCGCCGCCCGACACCGCATCGCGGTGCAGCACGATCGGTTCGGTGCCCGATGGCACTTGCACCGAGCCATAGGGATAGCAGGCATCGACGATATTCGACGGATCAGACCCCGCGCCAAACGGCGGCGTGCGGGGCACGAAATCCAACACTTGGCCGCCTTTGAAACGGTAGCCGATGCGGTCGGCCTCGGGGGCGACTTTCCAGATATCGGCGAAGAACTGTTTACCGGCCTCTGCCGTGACGCGGTGCCAGTACAGCCCCGGCAGCATCCGCAACTCTGCCGGATTGCCCGGACCACGCCGCAGGTTTGCGGGGACGGAGCCTTTGCCCGTGCCACCTTGCCCCAGCGGCAAAGTATCGCCCGCCTTCAACGCGCGACCTTCATGCCCGCCCAAAGCGCCCAAAGTATAGGTGGAGCGGGAGCCAAGCTTAATCGGCACATCAATGCCACCCGAAATTGCAATATACGCCCGCGCGCCGGATTTGAGGTATCCGAACGACAGCTTGTCACCCGACTTGACCGGAAACGCCTCCCACGTCGGGCGTTCGTCGCCGTTAACTTTCGGGGGCAATTCCCCACCCGTCACCGCCACTGTGGCCGCTTGGGTGAACTCGATTTCTGGCCCCATGAACACCGCCTCCAGCACGGCAGCGCCTTCATCATTGCCCACAAGCATATTGGCGGCGCGCGAAGCGAAGCGGTCCATCCCACCCGAGATCGGGATGCCGAGATGGTAATAGCCGGGACGGCCAAGGTCTTGCACGGTGGTCGACAGGCCAGGGGTGAGGATCTTAACGGCCATGAAGCACCTCCATCAGCTTGGCATTGGTGCCGTTGATGTCTTTGTTGAAATCCGTCAACGAGAAACTGGCCTCGCGGATGGTGGGCAGGAATTTGTTCTCATTCACCGCCTCGATATCCGCGTCATATTGGTCGCGGCTGATCGGTTTCCATTTCACGATGTCACCGGGGCGGAACAGGCACATCTCGTCTTGTAGGTAGCTGACCTGCTGATTGGGGTCGTAAATCGGCATCGGCGTGACGCCAAACATCTGATAGCCGCCAGCGCCACGCACCGAATAGATGCAGCTAAAGCACCCGCCGTGACCGATGGTCAGCTTTGGCGTATCGGTGCGCGGGCGCAGGTATTTTGGCACCTGCAACTGCCGTTTACGCTCCACCATCTGATACAGAAACGGCAGGCCCGCCACGAAGCCGACCATCGAGACAAACCACGGCTGGCTGGAATGCGCCTGCACGAAATCCTCGACCGAGCCCAAACCGTTCACCGCGGCGGCATATTCCAGATCGGTGGCTTTGGGGTCTTGGTGCCGCTCGCGAAACCGCATCAAAGTCTCATGCGTCCAGGGGTCTTGGTAGTAGACCGGGATTTCCATGATGCGGGTTTTCAGCGTAGCGTCGGACTTTGACGCAGCCCCCTCCATCGACTGCAATTCCCGCAACAGATCGGCAGGTTTGATCTGGTCGGGGTCGTATTTCACCTGAAAGCTGGCATTGGCCGGACAAATCTCGGTCACACCCTTGATGCCCGCTTGCTTGACCGCATTGGTCATCGACAGGCTGGTGAAAAACGCCTCCAGTGACATTTCTTCCGAGACTTCCGCGAAGATATGTTCGTCGCCACCAAAGCTGAAACGGATCGACATGGGCTTCTCCTATGGCTGAAGGGGGGTCAGGCGGGCGGCGTTGGCCTCAAGCCAGCCCTCCAGCCAGCGGGTGTGAAAATCGCCTGCCTGAACCGAGGGATCAGCGGCCAGCGCCTGAAACAGCGGCTTAGTGGTTTTCAGCCCGTCGATCTGCAATTCCGACAGCGCGCGGGCCATGCGGGCGATTGCGGCCTCGCGGGTTTCGGCGTGGACGATCAGCTTGGCCAAAAGCGAGTCGTAGAACGGCGGCACGGTGTAGCCGGGATACAGCATCGAATCGAACCGCACGCCGGGACCGCCGGGGATGCGCAAGCTGTCGACTGTGCCAGGGAAGGGTGCGAAATCGCGGGCGGGGTCTTCGGCGTTCAGGCGCACTTCGATGGCGTGACCTTTGACGGTCACATCCGCTTGGGTCAACCGCAAAGGCTCGCCCCCGGAGATGCGCAGCATTTCGGCGACCAGATCAATGCCGGTGATCATCTCGGTGACGGGATGTTCGACCTGAATCCTTGTGTTCATCTCGATGAAGTAAAAGCGGTCAGCGTCCTCGTCATAAAGATATTCCACCGTGCCCGCGCCGGAATAGTTCACCGCAAGCGCAAGCCGCACCGCGCTGCTGCACAATTCATCGCGCAACTGCGGCGACAAAGCGCGCGAGGGAGCTTCTTCCCACACCTTCTGGCGGCGACGTTGCAGCGAACATTCGCGCTCAAAGCAGTGGATCGCATTGGTGCCATCGGCCAGCACCTGCACTTCGATATGGCGGGCCCTGGTGATGACCTTTTCCATATAAAGGCCACCGTCACCAAAAGCCGCCAATGCCTCAGTCCGCGCTTGTGGGAAGGCCTGTTCAAACTCGACCAAGTCCTGCGCGATACGGATGCCGCGCCCGCCGCCGCCCGCTGCGGCCTTGATCATCACCGGAAACCCGGTGTCGGCCAAGATCGCGCGCCCTGCGTCGATGCTCTCCACCCGGCCCAGTGATCCGGGCACAACCGGCACCCCCGCCGCATGGGCCGCGCCACGGGCCGCAACCTTGTCGCCCATCAGCCGGATCGCATCACCGGAAGGCCCGACAAACACCAGCCCCGCCGCCGTCACCGCATCGGAAAAGCCCGCGTTTTCGGCCAGAAAGCCATAGCCCGGATGCACGGAATCACAGCCGGTATCGCTTGCGGCCTTCAGGATCGCCGCCACGTTCAGATAGCTTTTCTTCGCCGCTGGCGGGCCGATATTCACCGCTTCATCCGCCAGTTGAACATGCAAGGCGGTGGCGTCGGCGTCGGAATACACCGCCACCGTGGCAATCCCCAGATCGCGGGCGGCGCGGATGATCCGCACGGCAATCTCACCCCGGTTGGCAATCAGCAGCTTTTTCAGCATCAGTCGAGTTCCGCCAGAACCGCGCCCGCCATCACCGGGTCTTCATTGTCGGTGACAAAGTGAATGGCGCTGCCTGCGACCTCAGATTTCACCTCGTGAAAGCTTTTCATCACTTCGATCAGCCCGATCACATCGCCCACAGCCACCGCATCACCATCCTGCTTGAACGGCGGGGTTTCGGGGGAAGATGAGCGGTAAAATGTGCCGGGAAGCGGGGATTGGATGACGGGCATTTTGGCCTCCGTTAGGTAAGAATGGCGCGCACAGCGCGGGCGATGTCGATGGCATTGGGCGTATCAGAATGGATGCACACCGTCTCGCAGCGCACCGGAATATCGCTGCCATCCGTCGCGGTGCCGAGATTTTCCTGCATGGCGCGGCGGACACGGGCGGCCATCAGATCGGGGTCTTTCGCGTCATGCTCGCGGGTGACGATCAGGCTGCCATCGGGGCGGTATTCGAGATCACCATAGAATTCGGCGATGAAAGTGTGACCGCGCGCGGGGTATATTTTCTCGTGCAGGGTGCCTGTCATGCCCAGCAAAGGGACGCCATAAACATCGGCGGCATCACAGACCGCATGCGCAATATCTTCCTGCCGCGCTGCCATACCGTAAAGGCTGCCATGCGGCTTGATGTGGTTCAGCTCGACCCCTTCAGCGCGCAGAAAGCCGCACAAAGCGCCGATCTGGTAGATCATGCAGTTGGCCATTTCCTCGCGGCCCATCTTCATCTCACGGCGGCCAAAGCCTTGCAGATCGGGCAAAGACGGATGCGCGCCGACCTTGACGCCGTGCTGTTTCGCCAAGCGCACGGTGGCGCGCATATGGTCGAAATCGCTGGCATGAAAGCCGCAGGCGACATTGGCAATGTCGATGAAGGCCATCATTCCGGCATCATCGCCCATCCGGTACAGCCCAAAGCTTTCGCCCATGTCGCAGTTGATGGTTACAGCCATAGTCCCCCCAAGGCGTTGACATCAGATAACCTGCGACGAGTCCGCTCTATTGTAAAATATGGTTTTTTGTGGTGTGTTATCTAAAATTCAGATACACCTTGCCGCGCAGGAGGCGACCACGGCTTTGACCTTGAAACAGTTGCGCTATTTCATGGCGGCGGCGGAAACCGGGCAGATCAGTCATGCGGCGATGGAGCTGAACATCTCGCAATCCGCGATCACCACGGCGGTGCAGGGGCTGGAAGCGCAACTGGGCGTGCGGCTGTTTGACCGCTCTGCGCAGGGCGTGGTGCCAACGATTGAGGGCGCGCGATTCCTCAATCACGCCCGCAACATCCTTGCCGCCGTGGAAGACGCCGAGCGTTTGCCATTGGGCAGCGACAGGCAAGTGACCGGGCGGTTGCGCCTGGGCACCACCTATACCGTCGCGGGTTATTTCATGTCGCGCCACTACGCCCGCTTTCGCCGCGCCCATCCTGATATCCAGCTTGAGATGATAGAGATGCCGCGCTTGGCGGTGGAAGAAGGGCTGGCAACGGGCACGCTGGATATGGCGGTGATGCTGGTGTCGAACCTTGCCAACACTGCCGGGCTGGAGCAGGAAACCCTGATGCAATCCCGCAGGCGGCTGTGGCTGCCGACCGAGCATCCGTTGCTGGCGCAAGAACGCATCACGCTGCGCGATGTTTCGGAACATCCCTATGTGATGCTGACGGTGGATGAGGCGAAGGATACCGCCATCCGCTATTGGGCAAAAACCGGCTTCACGCCGTCGGTGTGCTTTACCACAAGTTCGGTGGAGGCGGTGCGCTCGATGGTGGCCAATGGCGTCGGGCTGACGATCCTGTCGGATATGGTCTATCGGCCTTGGTCGCTGGAAGGTCAGCGGATTGAGTTGCGCGCGGTGGCAGAGACAATCCCCAGCATGGATGTGGGCTTGGCTTGGCGCAAATCACAGGGTCTGACCGCCACCGCCGCTGTGTTCCGCGCGTTTATGTCAGTGGCGATTGGGGGCGGTGGTTAAGCGCGTTCAACTCTAGCCGCGCAACAATGCCTCAACCACCGAGATAAAATCCCTGACCCGGCGATTGGCACCCTTGCGGTAGCCGATTGCGATGACGCTGTGTGGCATATCAACGATCTGTTTGAAGACCACACCGCGGCGGGCGTAAAACCGCGCGGTGCTATCGGCGGTTATGCAGATACCACGGCCGGTTGCCACCGCGTGCAATTCGGATTCAACGGTGGCCGCTTCATAGACAACATTGGCCGAACGATTGCTGCGATGCCCGCTTGCGATCCAATAATCGCGGCAGATGCTTTGGCCGGGGGCGGCGATGATCGGCTCGTCAAGGATGTCATTCAGGGTCACGGTGGGCAGATCGGCCAGACGGTGCCAAGACGGCAGGCAGACGACGCAATGCTCACGCTAGAGTTCGACAAACGCGATGCCGAGGATGCCCAAAGGCGGGCACACGATGCTGCAATCGACCTTGCCGGAAGCCAAGCTCGCCGTCGGATCGCTGAAATCATACTCGATCAGCTCCAGCACCGATTCCGGGTGGCGCAGCTTGAACTCGCGCACAATGTCGGGGATGAATTCCAATGCGGTGCCAATCAGATAGCCGACGCGCAGTTCATTCTTGATGGTCTTTTTCAACGCGCTTATGTCAGCATGAAAGCTGTCCATCTGCGCGCTGAGGTTTTGCGCGCTGACCAGCAACGCCGCCCCCAAAGCCGTCAAACTCACGCTGCGGGTGGTGCGTTCAAACACCGCAAATCCAAGCGTATCCTCGAACTGCCGAATGGTCTGCGACAGCGCCGTTTGCGACACAAACAGCTTGTCGGCGGCGCGCACTTAGCTGCGCTCTTGCGCCACCGTCAGGAACGCCCGCACATGTCGGAAATGGATATTAATAAGCGCCATGAATTAATTCATCAGCCAATCGTCCATGTTGTCAAGCATGCTTGCTGAATAGTCAAAGCAAGTTATGCAAGGAGCAGCCCCATGGACACCAGCCAAACAGCCCTGATGGAACGCGGCAAACCCGCCCTGATCCATGATCCGCGTGAGGGTGATAAAAGCAAGATCACCTTGGTCAAAGCCAAAGGCTCGCTGGTCTGGGATGATAAGGGGCGCGAATATCTTATTGGAAATGGCCTTGAAGCTGGCGTTCAAGAACAAGCCCGGCGCGCGCAATATGATCGTGATGCAAGACAGCTATCACGGTCGGTCACTGGCGACGATGGCGGCAAGCTGGCCGCATCCCGACAGCTATCACCCCCGTTTTGGCATGGATCTGGAGTCTGAGACCCGGATGTGTCTGGGCCTGCGGGAAGACACCATCACCAAGGGCGTCGATGGCGGGGTGGCGGCGATTATCATCGAGCCAACCTTAGGCAATGGCGGTCATATCATCGTCGGCAAAGCGTTTCTGCAAGGCCTGCGCGATGTGTGTACCCGCCACAATATCGTGCTGATCTTTGATGAAATCCAAAGCTGCTTTGGCCGCACGGGCGAGATGTTTGCTGCCGACTACTACGGCGTCGTCCCCGATATTATGACCTTCGGCAAAGGCGTCAGCGGCGGCTTTCGCTTGGCGGGCATCATGGCGAGTGATCGGCTGAACGGCTTCGCATCCGGTGATGATGCGCTGACCTTCGGGCAGTTTCCGGTTGCGATGGCTGCAGCGGTGGCGACGATTGATGCGATCATCGCCGACGATCTCTGCGGCAAGGCCCGCGCGTGGGGGCCTATGCGACGAAAAGCCTGCTTGAGATGTCGGAACGCCACTCGCTGATCGGCGATATTCGCGGGCCCGGTCTGTTCGTCTCAATCGAACTGGTCAAAGATCGTGTGACCAAGGAAGCCGCCTAGAAAGCTGCGTCCGAAGTCTACAAGCGCGGTGTTGAAAAGGGCGTGCTGTTTGGCGAAAGCCGCTACGCGGGCCTTGGCAACCTGATCAAGATCAAGCCGCCGCTGGATTGCAGCCACGCGCAAATGTCACATGCGCTGGACGTTTTTGATGCCGTTCTGGGCAGCATCGAGGCCGACGGCATCGCTTGAGCCACTGAAATAACCACGAACTCCACACCGGAGTCGCGAAACGATAGGGAATACCATGACCAACTTGACCAGACGTGCGGTTCTGTCCTCGGCAGCGGCTGCAACGCTTTCCGCCCCCCTCGTGCGCCCGGCTTGGGCCGCCACGCCCGAGTTGCGGGCGCTGATGTGGGAAGCCTATCTGCTACCCGATGTCGTCACCGCCTTTGACGCGACGCATCAGGTGAAACTGGTGCCCTCATTCTTCGATGGCAATTCCGAGTCCTGTAACAAGCTGCGCGTCGGCAGCGCGAACGAATTTGATCTGGTGCAGACCGATGGCTTTTGGCCGCAGCTTTACTTCCGTGAAGGCCTGATCCGGGCAGTCGATCACACCAAGGCAAGCACAACGGGCTATTTTCCAGAATTTTCCGCCGAGACGTCCAAGGTGCTGACCGATCCGGTTTCCGGCGCGAAACTCGGCTTCCCGTTTTGCTGGGGCGCGTATTGCATCACCTATGACGCCGCCGTGGTCGCCCCCGATCAGACCCATAAGCCTGACCTGCGTGTTCGATGAAGCTTGCGCCGGGCGTTTGTCAACCTCATCGCGGTTTGAGGAAAACATCGCGCTGGCCGCGCTTCTGGTGACAGCCGAAATAGGCACCCGCGAAGCGCCGCGCCCGGATGGCAAGCCGTTCAACCCCTATGTGTTGACCGATGATGAAATGGCCGGGGTCGAAAAGCTGCTGATCCAGCAGAAAGGCCTGCTGCTGACCCGCTATCAGGACAATCCGACTTTGTTCCAACTGCTGCAAAGCAGGGCTGTGGTGGCGGCGACCGAATTCGCGCAGGTGTATCGCCAGTTGCTGACCGCAACCAATGGCATGACCAAAGGCGATTTCCGCCATACGTTGCAGCCGAAAGAGGGCGGCTTGGGTTGGGTTGACACTTGGCTGGTGACCACAGGTGTTGCAGATGGCGAGAAGATGGATCTGTACAACGCCGTCGTTGATACCATGATCTCCGCCGCGGTGATGAAGCGCATCGGTGAGGTGGCCGGCTGTTCCACCACGATTGATCTGCGCGCCACCGCGACGGAGGAAGAACGCAAGCTCTATCTGATGGACCGCTCGTCTGAAATCGCCGGGTTGTTCATGTTCGACCAGCCTTCTTCGCCCGAAAAATGGGAACGCGTGTGGTCCAACGTTCAGGCCGCCTGATCTTTTTGCTTTCTGCGCTGCGGCCCCCCGCAGCGCCCCAAAACAGGTAAAGCCTTATGACTGACACCAGCGCCTATATCAAAATCGACAACGTCTCGCGGCATTGTGGTGCGGTGAAAGCGCTGCACAATCTGAGCATCGACATCGCCAAACACGAATTCATCGCCATCCTTGGCCCAAGCGGATCGGGCAAATCCACCCTGCTGCGCCTGATCGCGGGCTTGGATGGCCCATCCGAGGGGCGGATTTTCTTCAAGGGCGAGGATGTGACCGCTTTGCCGCCGCACAAACGCGGTATCGGCATGGTGTTTCAGGAATTCCTGCTGTTCCCGCATCGCACCGTGCGCGAAAACCTCGCCTTCCCGCTGCGGATGACGCAGGAAACCCCCGCCAAGATCAAAGATCGGCTGGATTGGGCCGAGGGCATCTTGTCGCTGAACGGCTTGATGGATCGCTATCCCAACCAGCTTTCCGGCGGCCAGCAACAACGCGTTGCCTTGGGGCGCGGTCTGGTGGCCAATCCGACCCTGCTGTTGCTGGATGAACCCCTCGCCAACCTTGACCGCGAATTGCGCCAAGAGATGGAGGTCGAAATCCGCCGCTATCAAAAGCAGCACGGTATCCCGTTCATCTATTTCATCCACAATCAGGAGGAAGCTTTGTTGATGTCCGACCGCGTCGCGGTGATCAATAGGGGCCAGCTGGAGGCGTCGGGCGAGAGGCACAAGATTTACCACGACCAAACACCCCCTTCGTCGACCGCTTTGTCGGTCGCGCCACCCGGTTTGATGGCTTGTCGGATGGCACAACGATCAACATCCCCGAGCACGGCTAGAGCTTTGCGCCCAGCGCCCCGGTGTCGGCGGGTCGGGTCAACGCGTTTGTGAAGAATGAACGCTTCGCTTTGGGGGTCGCGAATTCTCCCAGTATTGCCTGCACAGTGATCGACGTGGTGCTGCGCGGCCCGTTTGTAGAATACATTCTGGAGGCCGTCACCAAAGCCCGCATCATCACAGTGCAACCCAAACGCCCCGACATGCACGCCATTGGGGCCGAAATCTCGCTGACATGGGACGCCAACCTCGCGCATATCTTCGCGGCAGAGGGCTAAGCCATTTCAGAACCCAACGTCGCCGCCCAGAAACGCGTCTTCCTTTACGTCCCTACCACGTTCCTCGTGCTGCTCGCGGAGCTGTTCTTGGTGGCGCTGATTGTGCTTAACTTCTGGCAGACCGCGAACTACAAAATCGTGCGCGACTGGACCACGCTGAACTACGTCACCTTGGCCACCGAGTCCGCCTGTATCACCTTCTTCCTGTGCTCCCTGCTGATGGCTATTCTGGTCTCGGTGTTCCTAGTAGTCATCGCATGGCCGATCGCGTTTTTCGTCGTGCGCTTTTGGCGGCGCTATAAGCTGATCTTTTCCTTGCTGCTGGCGGTGCCATTCCTATCCGGCGAGGTACTCCGCTTGATCGCCCTTCAAGGTATGCTCGGCCCAACCGGCTTGATCAACTGCGCACTACTGCGGATGGGGCGGCCCCGCTGCGGTTTATCATGTATTCCAACTCGGCCACTTTCATCGCCTTCGTCTATCTTTACCTGCCGATGACCGTGACCACGATCTACCTGTCTCTCCTGAACTTCGATCTGCGCCTAGCCTCGGCAGCCAGCGCCTGCGGAGCGGGCCGCTTGCGGGTGTTTTCCGAGGTGATCTGGCCCTTGAACCTGTCCGGCACCATGATCGGCTTTCTTCTGTCCTTCATCCCGACCCTGTCGGCCTCCCTCGCCCCGCACTTTCTCGGCGGCCCTAATGATACGCTGTACGGCATGTCGATGGCGCAGCAATTCGGCGAGTCGGGCACTTGGGCCTTGGGGGCAGCGATGGGCGTGGTGTTGGTGCTGTTTTCAATCGCGGCGCTGGTGATCCTCAGCCTTGGCGTCAACCTGCGGCGAACCGGCTTTACCGGGATGGAGCGTTAAGATGGACAGTATGAGCCTGAAGGACTTTGCCGCCAAATGGACCATGGGTCTGATCCTGATCGTGGCCTATGTGTTCCTCTATACGCCCATCGTGCATATCCTGTTCGCCTCGCTGTCGAACCACCCGAACTTTCCCTATCCGCCCAATTTCAACCGTAAGCGTCCGGTCTCACTGCTCTGCCGCGGATGGAGTGGGTGGGATAGTGCCCGCTTTGGATAGCGGACACTACGGGGTTTTGGGTGGTTCGGCAAACGAAGCGACTTTGGACTGACGAGGAGAAGCGGTCGATCTGTTTTCAGACGACGGCACCGGAGGTATCCGTTGCGCAAGTGGCGCGGCGGTATGCGCTGAATGCCAACATGATCTTCAAATGGTTGCGGGATGCACGCTATGCGCCGGGATCGGCGCAAGGCGCTGTAGATGCGCCGGTCTTCTTGCCTATAGAGATTGTGAACCCTGCCCGTGCAGAAGCCGCCAAGCCCACTTTGCCCAGCAATGTCTTGTCCGACGGCCAGATCGAGGTCGAGCTTG
>NZ_JAFCTX010000057.1:0-20058 GCF_049896245.1 Cypionkella sp. TWP1-2-1b2
ACGTACCAAGCCCTCTGGACCGCCGTCGGTGCAGTCTGCGATCTATTCCATAGCCAGGAATGCAGAAACTACTTCAAAGCCGCAGGATATGGTCCCGATTGAAGGTGACTTGCTCTAGGGTAAGGCTGCGTTGCGGTCAGTTTGGGCAGGCGCTGAAGCGTGCAGGAAGCTTTGGTACGGTTGGTTTGCTCCTGCGCGATTGAAGCCGGGACATTTCTAGCGCATCCTGAGATCACAAATGTGGCGGGCGATCCAGTACAGCAACATTTGACCAAAGACGCTTTGGAACAACGCCATTAGCCGCTTGCAGCAAGGTGACGTCTGCTTCCTGACGCGCAAGCTCTTGCTGGATCAGCGAATGCGAGAGCAGTCTGGTTTCGGAGTCTTTGCTGTCTGGGAAGCCAAATGCCTCGATTGCGGTCTTGTCGGTGGCCTCGCAGCTGCGGCGGGAGGCCCAAGCAGCTTCTTGCGGGGTTGGATCAAGAAAGCATCGTAGGGCAAATGTCGTTGCGGCTATGGCGCCTTCGCAAACTGCGGCGACGAGACCCGCAATGATCGCAGATCAACTCCATCATTGGCTGCAGTTGTATGAGTATCGCAGCGACCTCGGCGCGGGCCTCTGGGTCATGTATTCTCTATATAGCGGCAAGCGGCGGGATGTATCCCGCCGCTCTGGTATAGTCGTTTTGATCTACCCGCGCGACAGCAGAGCTTCGGGGCGCATTTGGGCGATGGATTTTGTGATCAAGGCGGCGAGGGTGGCTTTGATCAGATCACCGGGCAGGAATGCCACGGCGGCGAGTGCCATGTCGGGCAGGGGTTTGCCGAGCATGATCGCCATGCCGGGAATGCCGAAGGCGTAAAGCACGATGATACCGCCGAGGATGGCACCGATGAAGGCCGCCGGGAACAGTGCCAGTTTGGTGTTTTGGGTGATCAGGCCCGCGACAAAGGCGGCAACCGGGAAGCCAATGATATAGCCGATGCTGGGCGACTGGATTTTCTGCCATGTCGTCATAAAGCCGGGGAACACCGGCACGATCAGGCCGACGACAAGGAACAAAATCACCGCCAGTGCGCCGCGTTTGGCCCCCAGCACGGTGCCGCACAGCATGATGCCCATGCTTTGCGCGGTGATCGGCACGCCTGCGGCGAGGTCCACTTTCGGCACCAGCCCCAGCACCGCGATCAATGCGGCGAAAAGGGCGATGTGGGTGAGGTTCTTTTCCATGGGGCTCTCCTGCTTGCGTTGCGGCAGTTAGGCTGCGGGTCTGGCAAAGGGCAACTGCTATTTTTGGACAGCCGGGTTCGGGGGTTGTCGGACATAGGCGTGTGGATTTGGGGTTTCGCAGGCTGGGGTTCAGCCCAAGCCACCTCGGGCGCGCAGGGCCTCGGCGGTATGGGTGGCATCGTCGAGGGCGGCGAGGGTGGTGGGCAGGAAGATCCGCCAGCCGGGGCTTTTGGGCGATCTGGCGCGCCATGACTCGGTAATCTGTTCGGCCCGCATCAGCATGGTGGGGATGAAGCGGATGGTCAGACCAATAGCGAGGGCGAGGGTCTTGGGTGCGATGATCGGGCGAAGCGGGCGGGCGAGGGTTTCGATGGTGCGGGTCATCTCGGTCAGTTTGCTGGTCATGGTGACGAAATTGGCGGCAGCCACGCCGATGATCATCCGGGTGATCAGGGTGATGCCTTGGGGGTCGCGCAACCAGAGGTGCCAGAGAGCGAGGATGAGGATGAGGGGGATCAGCGGGCGGAGGTTTTTGAGGCTTTGTAGGGCGAACTCCGGGCCGCAGGACAGGATCAGGGCGGCCACGGGCGGGGCGAGCAGCCATGGCTGTGGGGTCGCGAACAAGAGCACGGTAAGGGCCACGAAGGCGGCCATTTTGACGCTTGCCGGGATGCGGTGGGCATAGGTTTCAATCGGCGAGGTGAGTGTCAGCATCTTGCTCTCCGAGTTGGGCCATCTCGGCGGTGAAAGCTTGCAGTGTCGGGCCGGGCGGGCCATCGGCGCGGATTTCTCCGGCGTCGAGCCAAAGCACGCGGTCGCAAACGGCCACGGCGGCGGGGTCATGGGTGATGGTGATCATGCGCTGCGGCAGGGCGGCAAGGCGACGGGCGAGACGGATTTGGGTGGGCAGATCAAGGCCCGCGAAGGGCTCGTCCAGCAGGATCGTGCCGGGCTGCATCAGCAGGATCGACAGCAGGCAGAGGTAGTGGCGCTGGCCTTGGCTAAGGGTGTGGGTCAGGGCTTTCGCCCAATGGGCGCGGGATTCTTGCTGCAGCAGTTGGGTGACGGCGGCGGCGGCTTGGGCTTCGGTTTGGCCCTGCTGGCGCAGGCCGAAGGCGAGTTCCTCGGCCACGGTGGGGAACAGGATCTGGTGGTCGGGGTTTTGGAACAGGATGCCGAGGCGGGGCAGGATGGCTTTGCGGTCGGCGGGATCAAAGCCGTCGATGCTGACGCTGCCGGTGGTGGGGGGGATCAGGCCCGCGATCAGGCGCAGCAGGGTGGTTTTGCCGGAGCCGTTGCGGCCGATGATGCCGATGCGTGCTTCCGTCAGGGTCAGGGAGAGGTTGGACAAGACCCTTTTGCCGCCGAGGGTGACGGCCGCGTTCTGGAGGCTGATGCCTTGGCTGGTGGTCATGGATGCTCCCTGCTTCGGGAAGGTGATAGCGCGGGGCGGGGGAGGGGGGAAGGGGGGAGAGGGCTTGGCCGAGGGTGTCCACGGGTGGACAGGGCGGCGGGTTGTGGGGGATCAAGGGGTTAGACGGGGGGTGTTAAGGATTGATTGGGGGTTTGTCGCGCGCTGGGAGGCGGGCGATTGGTCAGCGTGACGGGTGAGCGCGATATTGCTGTTCAGCGACGGAGGCGGGGCATCGGGCCGGACGCGCGGCTTGTGCGGGATTTATCAGAATTGACAGCATCGGCAGAATGGAAATATAGTTGTACTATACAACTTTATGGACTTGCCCGATGCCCAACGCTCCGCTTGCAGATTCTATAGAGGCAATCCGCCGTGCGGCGCGGCTGCTGGTGCGGGAACTGGGGTTCATGGGCGGTGATTTCGCGGGCGGCGATCTGTCGCCCTCAGCGGTGCATGCTTTGATCGAGATTGCGGCGAGTGGGGTGACGGCTGGCGGGGTGACGGCACGCGATCTGGGCTTTCTTCTGCATCTGGAGAAATCCAGCGTCAGCCGGATGCTGCGCAAGCTGGTCGTAGGCGGCGATGTGGAGGAGCAGGTCGGCGGGGATGGCCGCGTCAAAATCTTGGCGCTCACCGAGGCCGGGCAGCGGCGGGTTATGGCGATACATGCTTTCGCGCGCGCGCAGGTGTCGGCAGCGCTGGCGCGGTTGCAGCCGGGGCAGGAGCGGGTTGTGTTGGAGGGGTTGCAGCTTTATGCCGAGGCCTTGAGCGCGGCTGTGGCGTATTCGCCCGCGTTGCCTGCAGTTGAGATTGCAGCGGGGTATCGGAGCGGTTTGATCGCCCGGATAACCCAGATGCACGCTTTGTATTATGCGCAGAATTCGGGCTTTGGCCAGCGTTTTGAAAGCGTGGTGGCGGGCGGGCTGGCCGGGTTCAGTGATCGGCTGGACAGCCCGCGCAACGCGATATGGGCGGCGCTGCGGGGTGGGGAGATCGTGGGGTCCATCGCGATTGACGGCGAAGATCCGGGCGTCAATCTGGCGCATCTGCGCTGGTTTATCACTGACGGCGCGGTGCAGGGCTCGGGGGCGGGGCGTCGGTTGCTGGCGGCGGCGCTGGACTTTGTTGATGCGCAGGGGTTTGAGGCGACGCATCTGTGGACCTTCAGCGGGCTGTCGGCAGCGCGGCATTTGTATGAGGCGCATGGGTTTGAGTTGGTAGAGGAGAGGCCGGGGCAGCAATGGGGCAAGGAAGTGCTGGAACAACGGTTTGTGCGGCAGGGGAGGTAAGGGGACTTTGCGTGTTTGTGTGAGTGCTGCGCAACGCAGTTGTTAGCGTGTCTTAAGTTTCAGAAGATCGTCGTGATGTAGTAAGACCACGTTGTTGCTCTGCGCCAATGCCCTAGCGCTGGAAGTGAAGCTGTTAGGCGCGATGACAGCCGCGCGGTCCGCTTTATAGTGAAGCTTGCCAGCAGCGACCTCTTGAACCGCGAAGTTTCCGACTTGAGAGGCGTAGAGCTTACATCGAAACGCCCAAACTAAGTTATCCTTTTTTGCAATTAGATCGACACCTTGGTCACCATTCGTCGGAGTGGTCTGTGTTGCCCATCCCGATTTTTGCAATAGGTTTGCGCACATCTTTTCATATTCTATAGGGAAATTATATTAATTTCTTTCTAGGTCACGGCTTCTGATTGAGAAATTTCATCAATCTGATTTACTATGTTATCGATAATGCCCGCATTAGCAAAGTCTTTGAAACTTATTCCAATAAAAGTCAAATTTTGTTTGTCTATATCGGAAAGATTACTTTGCAAATATTCGATAAGGTCTTTTCTAAACCGTGAGAAATTCTTAACACCTAAACTGCTTATAGATACTGTTTGTCTATACGGCGAGTGAATTTTCTCTATGTTCGCATTCGCTCGATCAATTAGGCTGTCGTAGAGTTGCGTTTCTGCTTTTTCAAGCAAGAGTTGTTGTGTAAACACAGCCGAATTTTCGGAAGCAATATGTTGCTGGGTAATTTTTCTTTATTCTTGAATGAAGCGTAGTAAAATATCCATGGAACAATGAGAAATATGGCACCGATATGTCCGAAGGTAGCCATTGTGAACATGGTGCCATACAATGAGATGGCAATAGTTAGGACCAGTTTCATATGAGCTCCTTTTAGGCAAAGTGTGCATAACTGAGGATACTCACGTCAAGCAAGATTAGTCCAAGCTGAATACATCCGGAACGCGGTCCGGATGTATCCTTTTCACTATTTTGGCCTGCCAGCCCTTACCCCAACCGTGCCGCAGCCACCGCCGCTTCCAGAATATCCATCGCCTCGGCGAAATGGGCGTCCGGGATGGTGATCGGGGCGAGGAAGCGCACGACGTTGCCGTAGACGCCGCAGGTCAGCAGGATCAGGCCGCGTTTTTGCGCCTCAATGCGAACGCGGGTGGTGAAGCCTGCGTCGGGCTCAAAGTTGGTCGGGTTGGCGAATTCGATGGCGACCATGAAGCCGGGGCCGCGGATGTCCACGATCTCGGGGGTGACCGAGCGGATCGCTTCAAGCCGCTGTTTCAGCCGGCCACCGAGTTCATTGGCGCGGGCGCAGAGTTGTTCTTCCTCGATCACATCCAGCACGGCATTGGCGGCGGCGATGCCCAAGGGATTGCCGCCGTAGGTGCCACCAAGGCCGCCGGGGTGGGCGGCGTCCATCAGGCTGGCTTTACCCGTCAGCGCGGCCAGTGGCAGGCCACCCGCCAGACCCTTGGCCATGGTGGTGATGTCGGCGGCCACACCGGATTGCTCCATCGCGAACATGGTGCCGGTGCGGGCAAAGCCGGTTTGCACCTCATCGGCAATCATCACGATGCCGTGGTCGTCACACAGCTTGCGGATGGCGCGCAGCAGGTCTTTCGGCGCGGGGTAGAAGCCGCCTTCGCCCTGCACGGGTTCAAGGATGATGGCGGCGACGCGGCTGGGGTCAAGATCAGCCTTGAACAGCTTGGTGATGCCAGCCATCGCGTGATCGGTGGTGATGTCGTGGATCTCTTGCGGAAAGGGCACGTGGTAGACATCGGGGATCATCGCGCCGAAGCCTTTTTTGTAGGGATCGACCTTGCCGGTGAGGGACATGCCCAACAGGGTGCGGCCGTGGAAGGCACCGCCAAAGGCGATGATGGCGTTGCGACCCGTAGCGATGCGGGCGACTTTAACTGCGTTTTCAACGGCTTCGGCACCCGTGGTCACAAACACGGTTTTCTTTGCGAACTCACCGGGGACAAGCGCGTTCAGACGCTCGGCCAAGCGGACGTAGTTTTCATAGGGCAGCACTTGGTGGCAGGTGTGGGTGAATTTCGACATCTGTGCGGTGACGGCGGCCATGACTTTCGGGTGGCAATGCCCGGTGTTGACCACGGCAATGCCCGCCGCGAAGTCGATGTAGCGGTTGCCTTCGATATCCCAAACCTCGGAATTCAGCGCGCGATCAACGTAGATTTCAGTCTGCACTCCCACCCCGCGCGAGATGCTGTCGGTACGGCGGCGGGCGATTTCAGCGTTTTTCATGGCGTTTTCCTTGCAGGTGCGCGTGACGGATGGCTATATGAGGCCTCATTTGATCAAAGAATGGAGCACAGGGCAATCAGCCAATTGCGGGTTTTGATAAGTCCAGATGGATGACCGGTTCAGTCCAGTCTGGAGGGGAACGCAACACGCGACAGAGGTTCATGACCATTCATCAGTTGTTAACCGATCCCGATGCAGACTGCGAATCGTGAATGAGGCGAGGCGCAGATGGCAACGGGTTTGCAGATACCCCACACCCCCAGTTCCGGCGCCTTTGACGCGGACCCGTTGCTGTGGCTTCGCCTTATTCGCTCGCGTCGTGTGGGGGCGGTGACGTTCCATCGGCTGGTGGCGGATCATGGCTCGGTGGAGGGCGCGCTGGCGGCGCTGCCGGGGATCGCACGGGCGGCGGGGGTGGAGGAGTATAGCCTGTGTCCGCTGGAAGTGGTGCGGGCCGAGATGGCGCAGGCGCGGTTGGCGCGGGCGCGGCTTTTGTTGTGGGGGCAGGATGGCTATCCGCAGGCTTTGATGGATTTGCCCGATGCGCCGCCGGTTTTATGGGCGCAGGGCGACATTGGCCTGCTGGCACGGCCGATGGTGGCGCTGGTTGGGGCGCGGAATGCGTCTTCATTGGGGCTGCGGATGACGCGGCGGTTGGTCGAGGGTCTGGCGCAGGCTGGGCAGGTTGTGGTCTCGGGTCTTGCGCGTGGCATTGATGCCGAAGCGCATCAGGCGGCGTTGGACACCGGCACGGTGGCGGTGCAGGCGGGCGGGGTAGATGTGATCTATCCGGTCGAGAATACCGAGCTTGCGGTGGCGATTGCGGCGCGCGGCTGTCGGATTTCGGAACAGCCGATGGGGCTGGCGCCGCAAGCCCGGCATTTCCCGCAACGGAACCGCATCGTGTCGGGCCTCGCGCGGGCGGTGGTGGTCGTCGAGGCTGCGGCACGTTCGGGCAGCCTGATCACGGCGAAAAACGCGCTGGATCAAGGGCGTGAGGTATTGGCGGTGCCCGGCCATCCGTTTGATGCACGGGCGGCGGGTTGTAATATGCTGCTGCGCGATGGCGCGGTGTTGGTGCGATCGGCGCAGGATGTGTTGGAGGCGATCGGGGTGCAGGGGCATTTTGTGGCGCAAGCGCCGCTGCCCGTCGAGCCGGTCGAGGTGCCCGAGCCTTTGCCCGGCCCGGTGCCGCAGCGCCGCCCGCTGGCAGATATTTCTGCGGTGCATAGTCAGATTTTGGCGCGACTTGGCCCCAGCCCCCTGGCCGAAGATCAACTGATCCGCGATCTGGCCTTGCCACCGGGGCTGCTGTCGCCCGCGCTGATCTCGCTGGAGTTAGAAGGGCGGATTTTACGGCAATCGGGTGGACTGCTGAGCCGGGTGGACTGATCGCTTATCGCGCCCTCGCGGGCGCTTTGCGCTGCGGATTTCATCTTGGCACAAATACTCCCGCCAGAGGCTTGCTTCGTCTGCGCCGGATGCCTGCGGCGAGAGCATTTTAGGCCAACGTGAAAGCGGTCACTGCCCACAGGAAAGCAACGCACACGGGCTTTACCAATCGCCCCGGTTGACATCGCCGCACAAACCCCCACATGGTGCCTCGCCGCACATATGCCTGTTTTCAAGGGAATTTCATGCCCGTTGTCGTTGTAGAATCGCCCGCTAAAGCCAAGACAATCAACAAATATCTTGGCTCGGACTATGTGGTTTTGGCCTCTTACGGCCACGTGCGTGACCTGCCGCCGAAGGATGGTTCTGTCGATACCGAGAACGGATTCGACATGTTGTGGGAGGTGGCGGCGGACAGCAAAAAGCACATTCGTGCGATTGTTGAGGCGCTGAAAACCGACGATACGCTGATCCTCGCGACTGACCCTGATCGTGAGGGCGAGGCGATTTCCTGGCATCTGCAAGAAGCGCTCGCCAGCACTTTGAAGAAGGGCAAAAAGGTCAGCCGCGTGACCTTTAACGCGATCACCAAAGAGGCCGTGACCGAGGCCATGAAGCATCCGCGTCAGGTCGACCAGCCCTTGGTTGACGCCTATCTCGCGCGGCGGGCTTTGGATTATCTGGTGGGCTTCACGCTGTCGCCGGTGCTGTGGCGCAAGCTGCCGGGATCGCGCTCGGCGGGCCGGGTGCAATCGGTCTGCCTGCGCTTGATCGTTGAGCGTGAGATGGAGGTTGAGGCGTTCCGGGCGCGGGAGTTCTGGTCGGTATCGGCGGTGCTGAACACCCCGCGGGGGCAGGAATTTGAGGCCCGCCTGACGGTTTTGGGCGGACGCAAGTTAGATAAATTCGACATTCCGACGGTGGAAGCGGCAGAATTGGCGGTTCATGCTGTCACTTCTCGAACATTGAACGTTTTGTCGGTGGAGGCCAAGCCCGCCTCGCGCAACCCCTATCCGCCGTTCATGACCTCGACGCTGCAACAGGAAGCCAGTCGCAAATATGGCATGGGCGCCAAGGCCTGTATGTCGGCGGCGCAACGGCTGTATGAGGCGGGGCACATCACCTATATGCGGACCGACGGCATTGATATGGCCCCCGAAGCGGTGACGCAGGCGCGGGCCGAGATTGGCAAGCGTTTTGGTCCGGCCTATGTGCCCGACGCGCCGCGCATCTATAAGAACAAAGCGAAAAACGCGCAGGAGGCGCATGAATGTATCCGCCCGACCGATATGGGCGCAGCACCTACCGAATTGCGCCTGTCGGAACGCGATCAGCAGAACCTGTATGAGCTGATCTGGAAGCGCACCATTGCCAGCCAGATGGCCGGGGCGCGGATGGAGCGGACGGTGGTGGAAATCGGCAGCGCGGACGGGCAAGTGGGCCTGCGCGCCAATGGTCAAGTGGTTCTGTTTGATGGATTTTTGAAGGTTTACGAGGAAGGCCGCGACGACGAGGATGAAGACGAAGGCCGTCTGCCGCAGATCATGCAGGGTGAGGCCGCTGCGCCGAAAAAAGGCGGCTTTGAGGCCGCGTTCAAGAAGCAGGCCGATGCAGCGGGCAAGGATGATTTCGACTTGATCGAAGGCAAGGCGGCCTTGCGGCGCGTGCCCTCAGCCGTGATCAGCCCGGATGGCGCAATTCTCGCCAGCCAAAGCCACACCCAGCCGCCGCCGCGTTACACCGAGGCAACTTTGGTGAAGCGGATGGAAGAATTGGGGATCGGACGGCCCTCGACTTATGCGTCGGTGCTCACCACGATTGTGGACCGCGAATATGTCCGCAAGGACAAGAACCGTCTGTTCCCCGAGGATAAGGGGCGCTTGGTGACGGCGTTTCTGACCAACTTTTTCCGCCGCTATGTCGAGTATGATTTCACCGCTGATCTGGAATCGCAGCTGGATGATGTCTCGGCGGGTGAGCGGGATTATAAAGAAGTGCTGGCGCGGTTCTGGCGGGATTTCTCGGCGGCGATTGCCGAGACGGCGGATCTGCGTATTGGCGAAGTGCTGGATAAGATTGATGATTTCCTTAGCCCGCATCTGTATCCGTTGCGCGAGGATGGCTCTGACCCGCGGATTTGCACCAGCTGCGGCACCGGGCGTCTGCATCTGAAAACCTCGCGGTCTGGCGGGGCGTTCATTGGGTGTGGCAACTATCCTGAGTGTCGCTATACCCGCCCGATTTCGGGTGAGGAGGGCGGCTCGGTGGATGGCCGGGTGCTGGGTGTTGATGCCGACGGTGTTGAGATCAGCCTGCGCGCCGGGCGGTTTGGGCCCTATGTCCAGAAGGGCGAGGCGTCTGAAGAAGCGCCGAAACCGCCGCGGTCTAGCCTGCCGAAAGGGTGGGAATCGGGCAGCTTGACGCTGGAGCGGGCGATTGAGCTGCTGTCTTTGCCGCGCCAGATCGGGCCGCACCCGGAAGATGGCGTAATGGTCGAATCGGCGATCGGGCGGTTTGGGCCTTATGTCAAGCACGGCACGGTTTACGCCAATATCCCGGATGTTGAGGAAGTCTTTACCATCGGGATGAACCGCGCAGTGGAAGTGCTGGCGCTGAAGGCGGCAGGGCGGCGCGGGGCGGCGGTGGCAGAGCCATTGCGGGCCTTGGGCGAACATCCCGATGGCGGGCCGGTGCAGGTGATGCCGGGCAAATACGGGCCCTATGTGAAATGGGCGAAGGTCAATGCGACCTTGCCGAAAGAGCTTTCGCCCGAGGCGGTGACGCTGCAGGAAGCTCTTGCTTTGATTGCAGAAAAGGCGGGCAAGTCGGGCAAGAAGGCCCCTGCGAAGAAGGCAGCGGCGAAAGCGGCGGTTGCGAAGGAGCCTGCGGTGAAGAAGGCGGCGGTTAAGGCTCCGGCGAAGGCGGCAGCGTCGAAAAAGCCTGCGGCAAAGAAAACGGCGGCCCCGAAAGCCGTAGCTGGGGCCGCCGTTTCTGGGGATGTTGTCGAAGGTTAATTTACGCGCGCGGGTTGATAAGTTTGGCCATCAACCCGGCGGCGCGGATCACGCCGATATGGGCACCGTTTTCGGTCACATTCAACTCTGGTTCGTCATTGCACAGCCGGGTCATCACGGTTTTGACCGGCATTTCGCAGTCAATCGACGCGCCGTCACAAGACCCCGCCTGCATCACATCCCGCGCGGTCAGCACCCCAAGCGGGTTCATATGCGCCACGAAATCAGCCACATAGTCGCTGACCGGGTTGGCGATGATTTCGCGCGCGGTGCCAATTTGTACGATGCGGCCACCCTCCATCAACGCGATGCGGTTGCCTAATTTGAAGGCTTCGTCCAGATCGTGCGAGACGAAAATGATCGTGCGTTTCAGCTTGGCTTGCAGATCGAGCAACTCATCTTGCAGGCGGGCGCGGATCAAAGGATCAAGCGCTGAGAAGGGTTCATCCATCAGCAGGATCGGGGCCTCGGTGGCGAAGGCGCGCGCCAAGCCGACGCGCTGCTGCATCCCGCCAGAGAGTTCGCCGACTTTGCGTTCGGCCCATTGCGACAGGTTCACCAGCGCCAGTTGTTGATCAACCTTGGCACGGCGTTGCTCTACAGATTGCCCTGCCAATTCAAGACCTAAGCCGACATTGTCGCGTACAGAGCGCCACGGCAGCAGGCCAAATTGTTGAAACACCATGGCGATTTTCGACAGTCGCAACCCGCGCAGAGATTCGCCTTTGGCCCTGGTGACGGAAACCATTTTTGCGCCGTCCCAGACCCGGACTTCGCCCCGCACCACCGGGTTCAGCGCGTTCACACCGCGCAGCAGGGTGGATTTGCCAGAGCCAGACAAGCCCATCAGCACAAGGATTTCGCCCTCGGCCACGGTTAGCGAGCAGTCATGCACACCCAAGATTTGTCCGGTCTTGGTCTGAATATCGCTGCGCGACATGCCCTGATCCATCAAAGGCAAAGCGCGGTCGGGGTGGTCGCCGAACACAATGGAGACGCGGTCAAATTCTACTGCATTTACCATGGCTTACACCTTACGCTGGAAGGTGGCGCGCAAAGCGATGGCGACCACGACGATGACGAAACCGGACTCAAATCCCTTGGCGGCGTTGACCGAAGCCAAGGCGCGCATCACTGGCACGCCCAAACCGTTCGCGCCGACCATGGAGGCGATCACCACCATCGACAGCGACAGCATGATGGTTTGATTGAGCCCGACCATGATTTGCGGCAGCGCCCAGGGCAGTTCGACCTTCCACAGCCGTTGGCTGGGGGTGGCGCCGAAGGCGGTTGCGGCCTCTAGCAAAGCGGTGGGGGTGGAGGCGACGCCAAGCTCGGTCAGCCGGATCGGCGCGGGGAGGACGAAAATCACCGTGGCGATCAGGCCGGGCACCATGCCGATGCCGAAGAAAATGATCGCCGGGATCAGGTAAACAAAGGTTGGCAGCGTCTGCATCAGATCCATGACGGGCGACAAAGCGGCGTTCAGTTTGGCGTTGTGGGCGCAGGCGATGCCGATGGGCACGCCGATGGCCATGCAGACGGCGCAGGACGACAGGATCAGCGTCAAGCTTTCGGTGGTTTCTTTCCAGTAACCTTGGTTGACGACGAAGATAAAGCCAAGGGCGACACCAACGCAGATTTTCCAGTTGCGCTGCAGAATCCATGCTAGGGCTACAAAAATCGCGATGATCACCAGTGGGTTGGGCGCTTGCAGCAGCCAGAGAAAGCCGTTGATCAAGCCCTCCAGCCCATCGGCGATCACGTTGAACACCGCGCTGAGGTTGGTCTTCATCCAGACGAAGATCGTGTTTGCCCATGCCCCGATCGGAATCTTATATGCCGTCAACCAGTCCATTCAATGTCCCCACGTTGGATAGGAAAAGGCCCCGATCTTTCGCCGGGGCCTTGGTTTTGGTTATTGCAGAGCGGCCATCACCGCGGCTTTGGCATCGCCACCGTCTTTGGTGGTGACACCGTCCAGCCACGGGCCGATCACGTCGGGATGGGCGGCAAGCCAGGTTTTGGCAGCTTCACGCGGGTCGGTGCCATCATTCAGAATAGCACCCATAATCTCATTCTCCATCGCCAGGGAGAACGACAGGTTCGACAGCAGTTTGCCGGTGTTCGGGCATTCCGCGACATAGCCTGCACGGGTGTTGGTGGCGACACTGGCACCGCCAAGGTTCGGGCCAAAGAAATCATCGCCGCCGGTGAGGTAACTCATCTTGAAATTGGCGTTCATCGGGTGGGGTTCCCAGCCGAGGAAGATCACCGCTTTGCCTTCGTTATCGGCGCGCGCAACTTGCGCCAACATGCCTTGTTCGGAGGATTCGACCAACTCGACCTTGGCGGCTTTCAGACCGAAGGCGTCCTTGTCGAGCATGTCAAGGATCAGCTTGTTGCCGTCATTGCCAGCCTCAATGCCGTAGATTTTATCATCCAGATCAGCAGCATGGGCGGCGATATCTTTGAAATCCTTGATGCCGAGTTCAGCACCCTTGGCATTGGTCGCAAGCGTGTATTTGGCGCCTTCAAGGTTGGTGCGCACGGTGTCTACGGTTTTGGCATCGCGGTAGGGGGCGATGTTGCTTTCCATCGTCGGCATCCAGTTGCCCAAGAAAACGTCAACGTCGCCAGAGGCGAGGCCTTCGTAAGTCACAGGCACGGAAAGCACTTTGGTTTCCGTCTCATACCCCAAGGCTTCAAGGATCAGCGAGGTGGCGGCAGTGGTGGCGGTGATATCGGTCCAGCCGACATCCGAGAAGGTGACTTTATCGCAGCCCGCCGCGAAGGCTGAGCCCGCAAAGGCGAAGGTGACGGCGGACGCGAGCAGCGTCGATTTGAGGGTCATGTTGGGCTCCCTGTTTTTGTTGATTGACGAGTCAATAAACTTCAAGCTAGCTGCCCTTGGCAAGCATTATTATCAAGGGCCGCATCATGCCGAAGCTTGGAATGGAGCCTATCCGAAAGGCGGCGCTCGTCAAAGCCACGATTGTCGAAATCGGGCGGGTGGGGTCGTTGGACGTGACGGTCAGTCAGATCGCCAAGCGGGCGGGCATGTCGAGCGCGCTGGCGCATCATTATTTCGGATCGAAAGAGGAGATGTTTTTGGCGGCGATGCGGCACATTCTGACGCTGTATGGCGCGGAAGTGCGCGGGGCTTTGGCGTTGGCGGAAGGGCCGGAAAGTCGGTTGCGGGCGGTGCTGGCGGCGTCGTTTTCGGCGATGAACTTTCGGCGCGAGTCGGTGGCCGCTTGGCTGAATTTCTGGGTCTTGGCGCAGACGGTGCCGGAAGCCAAGCGGCTGTTGAAGGTGTATCAGGGGCGGCTGCGCTCGAACCTTTTGGCGGGGCTGCGGCCTTTGGCGGGCGAGCGGGCAGAGGCTTTGGCGGACGGTCTGGGCGCGCTGATCGACGGGTTATACTTGCGCGAAGTGTTGAAATCAGGGCCACCGGATCGAGCGGCGGCGATTGCTACCGCGTTGAATTACTTGAATTCTCAGTTGGAAGGGGCAAGGCCATGATGGCGCAGCCGAAGGCCAGTCATTTCGTTGACGGCAGCTATATGGAAGATACAGCCGGGGCGGTGATTGAGGTGTTCTATCCCGCTAATGGGGCGGTGATTGCTGTGTTGCATGAGGCGACAGCGACGGTGATCGAGCAGGCTTTGGCGAGCGCTGCGCGGGCGCAAACCGCATGGGCTGCGACGCGTCCGGTGGAGCGGGCGCGCATTTTGCGCAAGGCGGCGGATTTGATCCGGGAACGCAACCCGGAATTGGCGCGGTTGGAGACCTTGGATACTGGCAAACCCATTCAGGAAACCTTGGTCGCCGATTGGCCGTCAGGTGCCGATGCGTTGGAGTATTTCGCCGGGCTGGCCCCGAGCGTGGGCGGTGAGACGATCCCGCTGGGCCGCGATTTCGCCTATACGATCCGCGAGGCTTTGGGGGTTTGTGTGGGGATCGGCGCTTGGAATTATCCCAGCCAGATCGCCTGCTGGAAATCGGCCCCTGCCTTGGCTTTGGGCAATGCGATGATTTTCAAGCCGTCCGAAGTAACGCCTTTGGGCGCGCTGAAGCTGGCGGAGATATTTGTGGAAGCCGGGCTGCCTGCCGGCCTGTTCAACGTGGTGCAGGGGCGTGGGGCGGTGGGATCTGCCCTGGTGTCGGATGCCCGTGTGGCGAAAGTATCGCTGACCGGATCGGTGCCGACCGGGCAGAAGGTCTATGCACTGGCCGCGCAGGGTGTGCGGCATGTGACGATGGAATTGGGTGGCAAGTCGCCGATTCTGGTGTTCGATGATGCAAGCGTCGAGGATGCTGTGGGCGCTGCGATGTTGGGGAATTTCTACTCTGCTGGGCAGGTGTGCAGCAATGGCACGCGGGTGTTTGTGCAGAAGGGCATCAAGGCTAAGTTTCTGAAAAGGCTTGCGGAACGCACGGCGAAGATCCGGTTGGGCGATCCGCTGGATGAAGCGACGCAGATGGGGCCGCTGGTGTCTGGGGCGCAGTTGGCGAAGGTGTTGCGGTATATCGAGACGGCGAAGGCTGAGGGCGCGACTCTGGTGTGCGGTGGCGGTCAGGCGGGGGCCGAGGGGGCGTTTGTGCTGCCCACGGTGTTCGCCGATGTGACCGACGAGATGACGCTTGCGCGCGAAGAGGTGTTCGGCCCGGTGATGGCAGTGCTGGATTTTGACACCGAAGAAGAAGCCGTGGCGCGGGCCAATGCGACGGAATTCGGCCTCGCGGCAGGGGTGTTTACCGCCGACGTCACCCGGGCACATCGGGTGATTGGCGCGTTGCAGGCGGGGACGTGCTGGATCAACGCCTATAATTTGACTCCAGTCGAGATGCCGTTTGGCGGATCGAAACTGTCGGGGGTGGGCCGGGAAAACGGCCATGCGGCGGTGGAGCATTATAGCCAAGTGAAAAGCGTTTACGTCGGCATGGGTCGGGTGGATTCGCCTTACTAAACGCGCGCCGACACGCCTCCCACCCTCCCACCCCTGCGCGTCGGGGCGCTGTGTTGGTGCGGATCGAACTGAAAGATGCGCCCGGTTTCAGGCGGGCAGGAGAGAGATATGACGGCGGAATATGTGATCATTGGGTCAGGGTCGGCGGGGGCCGCGATTGCGTATCGGCTGGCCGAGGCGGGCAAAACCGTGGTGGTGATCGAGCAGGGCGGCAGTGATATCGGGCCGTTCATCCAGATGCCTGCGGCTTTGTCTTATCCAATGAATATGGGGATTTACGACTGGGGGTTTCAGTCGGAACCCGAGCCATACTTGGGTGGGCGGCGGCTGGCGACGCCGCGCGGTAAGGTGATTGGCGGCTCGTCTTCGATCAACGGCATGGTCTATGTGCGCGGCCATGCGCGGGATTTTGACACTTGGGAGGAGATGGGCGCGCAAGGCTGGTCTTACGCCGATGTGCTGCCATATTTCCAGCGGATGGAGACTTGGCACGGCGAGGCGGATGGCTCGGACTCGGGCGATGCGGCCTATCGCGGCAACTCGGGGCCGCTGCATATCTCTCGGGGTCCGCGCAAGAACCCGCTGTTCAACGCGTTTATCGAGGCCGGGCGGCAGGCGGGGTATCCGGTGACCGAGGACTACAACGGTCAGGCGCAGGAAGGTTTTGGCGCGATGGAGGCGACGATTTTCAAGGGCGTGCGCTGGTCTGCGGCGAATGCCTATCTGCGTCCGGCCCTGAAAACCGGGTTTGTAAAGCTGGTGCGCGGCTTTGCGCGCAAGGTGGTGATTGAGGATGGCCGCGCAGTTGGGGTTGAGATTGAGCGTGGCGGTTCGGTTGAAGTGATCCGCGCGCGTGCCGAGGTGATCGTGTCGGCTTCGTCGATCAACAGCCCGAAAATCCTGATGCTGTCGGGAATCGGCGATGCGGCTGCGCTGCGGGAACACGGGATTGAAGTGGTGGCGGATCGGCCCGGTGTCGGGGCGAATTTGCAGGACCATCTTGAGATTTACATGCAGTTTCAGGCGGCTAAGCCGATCACCTTGTATAAATACTGGAACCTCTGGGGCAAGGCGCTGATTGGGGCGCAGTGGTTGTTCACCGGCAAGGGGCTGGGCGCGTCGAATCAGTTCGAATCCTGTGCGTTCATTCGCTCGAAAGCGGGCGTGGATTACCCGGATATCGAGTATCACTTCCTGCCGATTGCGGTGCGCTATGATGGTAAGGCTGCGGCAGAGGGACATGGTTTTCAGGTGCATGTCGGGCCGATGCGCTCAAAGTCGCGCGGGACGGTGGCGTTGCGCTCGGGCGATCCAAAGGATGCGCCTAAGATCCTGTTCAACTATATGTCGGACCCATCGGATTGGGCGGATTTCCGGGCCTGTGTGCGGCTGACGCGGGAGGTGTTTGAGCAGCCTGCAATGAAGGGACATGTGAAGGCCGAGATTCAGCCGGGGTCTGGGGTGCAGTCGGATGCGGAACTGGACGCGTTTTTGATGGAGCATGTCGAAAGCGCCTATCATCCCTGTGGCACCTGTCGGATGGGGCGGCGGGATGATCCACTGGCTGTGGTCGATGAGGAATGTCGGGTGATCGGTGTCGAGGGGTTGCGGGTGGCGGACAGCTCGATCTTCCCGCAGGTCACCAATGGCAATTTGAACGGGCCGTCGATCATGACGGGTGAGAAGGCGGCGGATCACATTTTGGGTAAGCGTCTGGCGCGATCGAATTTGCAGCCGGTGATCAATGAGAACTGGCGGGTGTCGCAGCGCTAGGGTCCCGCGCGGGGACCGGGTTTCAGGGCAAGCGTTATCAAGAGGTTAGGTTTTGGACTTAACGCTTTGTTCATCTTGATACGGCGGGGCGGTCTTGGCCGCCATCGAGGCGGCACGCGACCGCTGCTGCCGCGCGATGTGTCTGAAATGCCGCGTTTTGGTCTGCTGTTGATGCCTCCGACGGGGATATTTAAGCCAATGTGAAATTCCTGGTGTTTCATCTTGGCGAAAATACTCCTCGCGGAGCGTTCAACATCTCTGCCAGTGCAGCGATCTGAGGTCAGTCGGCGATGTCGTAGGGCAGCAGGCCGCGACGGTCGGGGTCTACTTTCAGGCGGCGTTCCAACGGCGGCACCGAGCGTTGGTGACAGTTTTGCCGCTCGCAGATCCGGCAGGAGATGCCGATTGGCTCGAAGCGGCCTTTCAGATCTAACCCGTCAGAGTAGACGAGGCTGGCGGCGTGGCTGATCTCACATCCCAGACCGATGGCATAGCGGCGCACCGGGGCGAGAAACGCGCCGCCGGGTTTCGAGACGTCGCGCGCAAGGCACAGGTAGCGCACGCCGTCGGGGGTTTCAGCGAGTTGGCGCAGGAAATGGCCGGGGGTCTCGAACGCGCGGTGGACGTTCCACAGCGGGCAGGCGCCGCCGAAGCGGGCAAATTGCAACCGGGTGGCGGAGTGGCGTTTGGTGATGGTGCCGGCCTGATCGACGCGGACGAAGAAGAAGGGGATGCCCTTGGCCCCGGGGCGCTGCAGGGTCGACAGGCGGTGGGCAACTTGTTCGATGCTGGCACCGAACAGATCGGCGAGGCGTTCAAGGTCGTGGCGGGTGGCTTGCGCGGCCTCCAAGAAGGCGCGGTAGGGCATCAGCGCGGCACCAGCAAAGTAGTTTGCCATGCCGATTTTGGCGATGTCGCGGGCCTCGGGGGTTTGAAATTGCGCGAGATCGAGGGTGGCCTCGATCAACTCGTTCTGGGTTTGCAGGGCGACTTGATAGAGCAGTTGGAAGCGTTGGGTCGGGCTTGCAGCGCGGGCAGAGAGCGCGAGGGTGCGGGTGGTGGGGTCGAACTGGCGCAAAGGGCCAAAGTTGGAAAATTGAACATTGATGCCGCGCTTGTTAAGAGCCTCTGTTGCGATAATAAGTGCGTCTTTTCCAACGCCTGCGGAGAGTATGAAATGTTCAGCGGCACGGTCGACGGCATCAATGTAATTATTGCAATAGTGAAAGAAGTCACGGACTTCCTCCCATGGGCTGGCGCGCAAAGCGGTGTCTTCGCGGCCCAAAGCCTCGTCCAGCGAAGCGAGGCGTTCGTGGCTTTGACGGTAGGCACGGTGCAGATCGAGAAAGGCGCGCGCAAAGGCCGGGGCGTTGGAGGCGGCGAGGCGGAGGTCGGCCAAGGGCGGGGTGGTTTTGGCGAATACCGGGTCGGCGAGGGCCTCGCGCATGTCGGAGACGAGGCGTTCGCCTTCGCCTGCATTGAGTTCGGTGACATCGAGGCCGAATTCTTGGGCGAGGGCGAGGACCACGGTGGCGGAGACCGGGCGGTGGTTGTTCTCCATCTGGTTGAGATAGGGCAGCGAGACGCCGAGTTTATCGGAAAATGCGCGTTGGGTGAGGCTGAGGCGACCGCGCAGCTCACGCAGTTTGGCCCCGGCGTAGAGTTTTTGGATGGTCATTATGCTCTCCTTTGCAAAGCCAAGGGTAGGCTTTGCAAAGTTGGTGCGTCAAGCCGCTCCTCGCTTGCTGGCGCGCGCTTCGCTGCAGCGAGGACCGCTGCGCAGCGAGGGAGGAGCGGCTAGAGGCCCAAGGCGCGGGCGCGGCGGATCACTGCAAGGATACAGAGCATCGAGAGCACGGAGGAGGCCAGCATCAACAGGATTAATGGCATTTCGGTCGAGCCGGGGGGCAGCACGGCTCCGGCCAAGGAGGCCAGCGCCGCCCCGCCGCCGACCATTATCGCACCGCCGATGCCCGAGGCGGTGCCTGCAAGGTCTGGGCGCACCGACAGGATGCCTGCATTGGCCGAAGGCAGCGCCACGCCATTGCCGAGGCCCATGGTGAGGGTCAGGCCGAAAAACATCACGGCGCTGGAGAGGCCAGCGGCGGTGACAAGCGCGAGGGCGATCAGGCCGATTGTGGTGATGGTGGTGCCGATCAACACCATTTTGTTCATACCAAAGCGCACCGAGTAGCGGCCCGCGAAGAAGTTTCCGGCCATGTAGCCGACGGCGGTGATCGCAAACAGCAGGCCGATGCGCGAGGAGGTCAGGTGATAAACCTCGGTTCCAACGTAAGGTGCGCCGCCCAAGTAGGCGTAAAAGCAACCCGACGAGAACGCGGCGGCGCCACAATAGCCCCAAAAACGGCGAGATTTCAGCAGGGCGGGGTAAGTGCGGAGTTGATCTTTGAAGGAGAGGCGCTGCAGGGTGGCTGTTTCGCCCAAGTCGGCCCAGCACAGTGCGAGGACGATCAGGCCGAGGCCCAAGAGCAGGCCGAAGTTGGCTTGCCAACCGAACGCCTCATCCAGAACACCGCCGATCACCGGGCCAATCATCGGCACAAGGCTCATGCCCATGGTGGACCTGTCCCGGTTTCGTTCCGGTCTTTTGAGAGCAATACTCGCCATCAAGGAGACCGGATATGGCAGCGATACACAGCGACGAGTTCAAGCGGGATGCGGTTCGCATCGCGCAGAC